>USLT01000047.1 GCA_900555585.1 uncultured Collinsella sp. | reverse complement strand
TCTCGACTCGCGCGAGCAAGGGCTCGAGCTCTGAGAATCTGTCTTCGTATCGAACGCGCACGGGCGCTCCTCCTAGCACTCGGAAACGTGGACGGGAACGAGATCGGCGACGGCGTCCTCGCCGTCGGCGGGTTGGAACTTGGCTGCTACGCCTCTGATCGCATCGTCAAGCGGTGAGTAATCGAAACCTGACTCATAAAGTGCCCCAAGAGCGCGGCCCATGGTATAGGTGCCGGCGCCGGCGATCGTAGATTTCGCGACGAATCCGAGGGCGCCGCATCGCGAGGAGACCGCGCGGGACAGGACTCGCAGCAACAACGCGCATGCAACGATGCCCGCGGCATCATACAACCGTTCATGGTTGATCGGCTTGCCATGCGAGGCTGCAAGCTTCAACATCATACCGACTTGGGTCGCGGTCATGACGGGGAAATCGGCTCCAGGGATGAAATCGAGGGCGCCGGTGAGGGCATTGGCCGCGACAGCCTGGCCAACGATGCCCGAAGAGGCCTCTTCCCTCATGAAGGCGAAGTTGGCCGCGAATGCGGTCTGGTTCCGAACGCGAGCAAGTATCCACGCGGCGAGCTCGGAGAGCAGATGGCACTCATCCGTTGCCGAGACGAGCCCGAGCATCGGGGCGTCATACGTGATGAAGGGGACTTCAACGGAAGACTCGGCGACCACCACGACGGGGCATCCGTACACAACGAGGTCGCGAACCGAATCCTCGAGCCCGTCGGACCCGCACGTGATAACGATGACGACATCGGTATCGGATTTGACAGGCTCGCGGTCGGAGAGCCTACCGACCCTGACGAGCGCGTTTGTCGTCTGCGGAACCAAGGCGCGACGGATGATGTCGACAAGCGCAGGGGTAGCGGATGAATCGACCCTTACGTCGACCCGAACCGGCGCGTCGGAATCGCGACGCGCATCAGCCCCGAGCTTGAATGCCTCGACGACCCTATCGAATGGAACGCTCATGACGACCCTCCAAGATGACGAAAGCTAAGCGGACTTGGTCCTGCAGCGCCAAACCGATTGGACGATGCCGACCATCGCGCACTGCATGATCATCGAGCTGGAGCCGAAGCTCACGAATGGAAGCGGGATGCCCGTGATAGGCATGAGTCCGATGCACATACCGATATTCTCGAAGATCTGGAAGGTCCACATGCCGACCAATCCGACGACCACGAGCTTCAAGAACAGAGAATCGCTCTTATAGGCGACGCGTATGGCGGAGAAGATGAGAAGCGCGTAGAGCGCGACCAGCACCACGGCGCCGACGAACCCGAACTCCTCGCTGAGCAGGGAGAAGACGAAGTCCGTATGGGCCTCGGGCAGGAAGCCGTCGAGGGCCTGTGTCGCGTTACCGATACCCTTTCCGAAGAAGCCGCCGGATCCCACGGCGATAAGGGATTGCATCAGGTTGTAGCCGGCACCCGAGGTATCGGCGGTTGGATCGATGAAGACGAGCAGGCGATTCATCTGGTACTGCTTGATAAGGACGTCGCGGCCCAAAATGGAGTCGACGATGGAGTCGGCGGCCAGGAGAACCGATACGAGCCCTATCAGGATGAGGATGGTGGAAAGGACCCACTCCTTGCGAGCCCCGCTCATGGCGATGGCGACGGCTCCGCCAACGAAGACGACAAGGCCGGACCCGAGGTCTCCCGCGGCGAGCACGGCGCCGAAGGGGATGGCGAGCATCGCGCATAACTTGATGTAATCACGGACGCTGTCGATCCTGCCGTTGTATTGCGCGCCCAAGCCGGCGATAAAGAAGGTCGTGATGATCTTCGCGAACTCGACGGGCTGGAACGTCAGGGGAATGCCAGGGAGCTTGACCCAGCCGGTCATTCCCTTCGCATTGTAGGAAAGGCCGGGAATATAAGGCGAGAAGATGACGATGATATCGAGAACGAGCAGGAAGGTGGACATGTTGGCAAGGCCTCGATAATCAAGCTTCCAACAAGCAATGCCCAACATCGCACCGAGTCCGATCCCGAGGAGATGGCGGGAGAATGATGCGGCGGCGATAGAAGAGGATGCCGTCCAGATAACGAGCGCTCCATAGGCAATCAGGCAAAGAACCGCGAGCAGCATGGGAACACTGACCTGCTGGGAGAAGGAATTGCGTGCGGAGGTCATATGCTTGTTGACGCGCTTTATGCTCTCGGCCGCGGCAGCCTGGACGTCGGTGCGCCCGCGTTCGCTTTGGTTTCTCATCGAGACTGATCACCTCCTGTAGTTCCACCGGAATCCGGCACGCCGTAGATCTCGCCGAGAACGTGCCGCACGCCATACATCGCCGTAGACCCTCCGAAGCCGCCTTGCTCTACGAGGGTGGCGACCACGTACTGCGGATCATCGGCCGGGGCGTATGCTATGAACCACGAGTAGTCGTTCTGACCGCCCTTCTCGCCGGTACCCGACTTGCCGGCGACCCTGACCCCGAGTCCCTCGAAATGAGACGCGGTGGAAGCGCTCGCATCGTAGATAACGCCCTCCATGCCGCGCTTGACCAAGGCGAGGTCGGAATCGCTCGCGATCCTGACATCTCGAAGGACCTTCTTCTCGTACTCCACGGAATCACCGACACCGTCACGGCCGACCGCGGATAGAAACACGTGGGGGACGTACTGTCGGCCATTCATCGCGAGGCCCGAATAGACCTCGGCCATCTGCAGCGGCGTGACGAGGATATCGCCCTGACCGATGACGATATTCAGCGTATCGCCGGGATTCCAAGCCCGCTCGGCATCGCTCCAGGAGCTGAACGTCTCCTTCTTCCACGCCGGGGTGGGAACAACTCCTGAGGCCTCGGCGGGAAGGTCGATTCCAGTGGCAGACCCGAGCCCCCAGCGCTTAAATACCTCCTGCAGCCCTTCGGAATGCTTCTCGTCGTAATAGAACGACTTGCCAATATCGTAGAAGACGGCATCGCATGAATGGGCGATGCCGCTCTGGAGCCCCATGGTCCCATGTCCCGCATGGAGCCAGCACCAACGACCCGAGGACTCACCAAGGCCAGTCCACCAGCCGGGGCATTCCGAGGTGCTTCCCTCGCCATATAGACCGTACTCAAGGGCGGCCAGGGAGCTGAGCGGCTTGATCGTCGAGGCGGACATGTACTGTCCGTAAATCGCTCGATTAATCAAAGGCGTGCCGCCATCCTCGCTGTTGAGGACGGCCCAATCGTCATTTGAGACGCCGCCGATGAAGACGGAGGGATCGAATGTCGGCTCGCTGGCCATTCCGAGAATCTCTCCGTTACGGCAATCCATGCATATGCAGGCCCCCGCGTTGGACGCGTTGCCCTGGCGCTTGCCGATCTCCATGGCCTTGAGAAGACCCTCTTCGCAAGCTTTCTGAATCTTGATATCAAGCGTCAGCTTGATATCGCTTCCCGCGCGCGGCGGGACCGACCCCTCGAGCTCGAGAACGTCACCGCCCGAATCGACGCGAACCGTCTGCTCCCCTCGAATGCCTTGCAGAAGGTTCTCGTACATGAGCTCGACACCGGACTGTCCGACGATATCGCCCGACTTGTAGACGATGTCGCCCGCAGAAGACTCCCAATTCGAACTGCGCTCGCTCTGCGCCTGCAGCTGCTCGCTGGTAACCGTGCCGGTATAGCCGAGGACATGGCTCGCAAGCGTGCCATGGGGATAGACCCTCTCGGTCCGTTCCTCGATATGGACATCGGGAAACTCGGAAGCGTGCTCCTGGATATGGGCAACAGTCGACAGGCGAACATCGGATGCGACGATATGAACGCTCTGGGCGCTTTGGTTGTAGTCGAGGATGTTGCGGCGCACCGCGGTGTAGGGCAGTCCGAGAACGTTGGCAAGATGCCTGACCGCTACGGGATCGTTCGCGAGGTCGCGATAGGCCCCGACGGCGAGGGACGGGCGATTGGTTACGAGCTCGACCCCGTTGCGGTCGAGAATCCTGCCTCGAGGCGCGGGCGTGGTGACGGTTCGCGTTTGGTTCTGCTTCGATAGCGTCTCATAGTGCTCGGAGGAGACCATCTGCATCGACCAGAGCTTTGCCACCACGACGGCGAAAATGGCGGAAACGCCCGCAGTCAGAATCTGAAAGCGGCCCTTCATGGTTACCGCAGGGGTGTTGCCCTCCCCTTCCGAGGCACGAGGGCGAGTACCGTTCTTGGTATCGAACGTGAACCTACCGGAATAACCTCGCAGGAAGATAAGCGACCCGATGATCGCGATCATAAGGATGATGCCGGCCAGGACTACAACCAACTTAGCATCCATTGCGCGATCACCTACCTATCTGAGCGACTTATAAGACTTGTACCGTGTACCCTTGGAGCGAGCGGTGAAACCCCTGTTTGAATCCGTACCCGAACCGAACATAAGGAACGGAACCGCTGCCAGGGCGTCGAGGACAGAGGATGCCAGGCCGTGCACCGCCAGGGCGTAGAGGATGCTCCCCTCGACCCCGAGGAAGTAGAGGGCAAGGCCATATGCGAGATTGACCAGGAGTATCGACCCGAAAGCAAGCCGGAGGGACGCAGCGGATAGCCCTCCACCGATGCCATGTGAGCTCATGGAAAGCCCGAAGCACGCAATCGTCAGCACCAGGGACATCAAACCGACGGGAACGGGGGACGTCAGGTCGAAGAATAGACCGGCGAAGAACCCCGTCAGCACGGCGGAGCGAATGTCGCAAGAGGGCGCCATGACCAAGGCGAGCGCGACCATGAAATTGAAACGGCCGCCGAACAGCGAGACCTGCGGAGCGATGGCGAGCTGGAGCGTCACCGCGACAGCGCAAACGAATATGAGCGCTTTTCGCGCCCGTATGGGATCACGAACGTCCATGTGACCTCCTATTCATCATCTTTGCCAGAGTCGTCAGCCTTATCGGAAGCAGGCTTGCCAGAATTCGATCGACCGGCGTTCGCCGCAGCGACCTCGTCTGCGTTAGCGGCCTGATCCGCTCCGACAGAAGTGATGACGAGGACCTCCTCGTTATTCTCCGCAAGCGACTGGGCGCGCACGACTATCGTGTAGTACGTCGCATTGCTTGCCCTGTTTACCGAAGCGACGGTGCCAAGCGGAAGGCCCTTCGGGAAGACCCCGCCCAGCCCCGAAGTGATGACGATGTCGCCCACTTGGACATCCTGGTCGGCTGTCACGTAATTAAGGGAGAGACTGCCATCGGGTTGTCCTTGAAGCATGCCCTGCGCACGGGAGGACTGCACCATGGCCGAGACACCGGAATTCTCATCGGTCAGGAGGCGAACGGTCGAGTTTGTTGCCGAAACCTCGATGATCTGGCCTATGACGCCGCCGGAATTGCAAACGGCCATGCCGACCCCGAAACCATCGATGCTGCCCTTGTCGAGCGTAACGGTACGAGACCATGCATCGGTCGAGCCGCCGATGATCCGAGCCGCCGAAGACTCCAGGCTGTACGTAGACTGAAGGCCCAGGAGGCCCTCGAGCCGCTCGGCGCTCTTTTGCGCCTCAGTAAGGGAGGCGACCTCGGCCATGAGCTTCTTGTTCTGCTCTCGGAGCTCGCTTAGGGATTCCTGGGAGGCGGTCAGATGGCATGGAAGGGCGCGGCAACGAAGGAGCCGACCATTCGCATGGGCGTCGTGATCGAGACGACACCCCCGCGGACGGCATGAATGGGACCGCCCTCCCCTTCCCTCGTGTAGAAGGTAAGGAGGAGGACGGAGATCACGCAGCAGACGATGAAGGGGCGCATGCCGGTTGACTGTCGCTTCATCGAGACGGATGTGTAGTGCTTCTTCTTAGAGCGTGGCAATAAAACCAGACCCCTTAGGCGTTGCTCTGAACGAAACCGCCATCGAAAGCATTAGCCTCGAGCACGCGGGCGCAACCGTTCACGACGTTGTCCAGCGCGGTGGGGCTGACGTTGACCGCGACGCCCGTCTCATCGCGAAGGCGCACGTCGAGTCCGCGCAGCATCGCGCCACCGCCGGTTAGCAAGATCCCGTAGTACATCAAGTCGCTCGCAAGGTCGGGCGGGGTCGCGTCGAGCGCGTCCTTGACGGCCTTCGACATCTCATCGAGGGGCTTGTTGAGGGCGCGGCGGATCTCCTCGCTCTCGATACGGACGGTCTTGGGAAGGCCGCTGATGACGTCTCGACCGTTGACCTCGACGTCGAGCTCGTCCTTAAGCGGCACGGCGGAACC
>USLT01000046.1 GCA_900555585.1 uncultured Collinsella sp. | reverse complement strand
CCCCTCAAAGGGGTGGTTTGCCCTTAGGACACAACCCTAGGGGTGAAGGCCCGACTGCCATTGACTCGTGGCGAGCCGCGTCGGCGGACTAGCTTTTCTTGCACCCCTTCGTCGAGAAGGGGTCCTCGTGCTCCTTGACGCTCAGCCTGTCCAGGGCGATGTCGGCGGACTCCTGCTCCCTGATGTACTTCGCGATCGTCGCCTCGTTCAGCCCGACGGTGGACACGTAGTAGCCCTCCGCCCAGAACTTCCTGTTGCCGAACTTGTACTTGAGGTTGGCGTGCCGGTCGAACATCATCAGCGAGCTCTTCCCCTTCAGGTAGCCCATGAAGCTCGACACCGAGATCTTGGGCGGGATGCTCACCAGCATGTGCACGTGGTCGGGCATCAGGTGCCCCTCTATGATCTCGACGCCCTTCCATTGGCAGAGCTGCCTGAGGATCTCCCCCAGGTCCCTTCGGTATTGGTTGTAGATGGCCTTCCTTCTATACTTCGGTGTGAACACGATGTGGTACTTGCAGAGCCACTTCGTGTGCGCGAGGCTGTTCGCCCTCTGCGCCATGGCTATCACCTTCCCCTCGGGGCCGGCGACCTGAACAATCACCATCCTAGAGGGGCGGGTGGCCAGTCGCGTAGCGGAACATGGCCTCCACCCGCGCAGCGGGTGGTTTTCTATGCCGCGCTAACGCGCGGCACGGACTAAAGTCCATGAACGAGAGGAAGCCTCCCGACCAGCGGAAGGCTTCCTCTTTTTAGTTCGATATGCCCGCGGAGCGATTACTCGTTGTCGCCGGCGGTCAGCTGGGTGGCGCTCAGGCCCTCGCCCATCGAGGCGGCAGCCTCGGGCCAGACCCAGTCGGTGAAGGCGGGGTGGTCGTAGCCCTCATCGACCGCGAACTCGAAGGCCTCCAGGCGGAAGGCCTCCCACTCGGCGATCTTCTCGGCGAAGCGGTCGGCGTCGACCAGGCGCAGCGCGTCGGCGGCCAGGCCCCAGCGATCCATGTTGTTGAGGCGCAGCATGTCGAAGGGCGTGGTGGTCGAGCCCTTCTCCTCGTAGCCGTGGACGTGCCAGGCATCATGGCCGGGACGGTCCCAGATCAGGCGGCGGATGGTGCCCGCGTAGGCGTGGAAGCAGAAGAGCACGGGCTTCTCGCCGGCGCCGAAGAGCTCCGAGAAGCGCTCGTCGGACAGGGCCTCGTCGTTCTCGCTGGCGTTTTGGATCTTGAGCAGGTCGACGACGTTGGCGAACCAGACCTTGACGCCCATCTCGCGCAGCAGGTCGACGGCGGCCAGCGCCTCGAGCGTGGGCACGTCGCCGCAGGTGCCGATCACCAGGTCGGCCTCGGCCAGGGAGTCAGCGGTGCTCGCCCACTCCCACACCGCGGCGCCCTGCTCGAGCTCGGCGAGGGCCTCGTCCACGGTCTGGAAGGTCGGGGCGGGCTGCTTGCCGCAGAAGATCGCGTTGACGCAGTCGGTCGACTTGTAGGAGCGCTCGGCGACGGCGAGGGCCATGTTGGCGTCGGCCGGATAGTAGGCGTTCACCACGTGGGTGTCGTTGGCCTTGTTGAGCAGCAGGTCGATGAAGCCCGGGTCCTGGTGCGAGAAGCCGTTGTGGTCCTGGCGCCAGACGTGGCTGGACAGCAGGATGTTGAGGCCGGCGATGGGCTTGCGCCAGGGAATCTCGCGCCGGCATGCCTCGAGCCACTTGCAGTGCTGGTTGACCATGGAGTCGACCACGTGCACGAAGCTCTCGTAGCTCGACCAAACGCCGTGGCGGCCGGTCAGCACGTAGCCCTCGAGGAAGCCCTCGCACTGGTGCTCGGAGAGCTGCTCGACGACCTTGCCCGAGGAAACCAGGAGCTGGTCGTTGTCGGCGTCCTCGCGGAAGCCGGCGTTCCACTGCTTACCGGTGACCTCGTAGGCGGCCTGCAGGCGGTTGGACGCGGTCTCGTCGGGGCCGAAGATGCGGAAGTCGTCCTCGTTGGCGGCGAGCACGTCGCGGGTGTACTCGCCGAAGACGCGAGCCGCCTCGGTCATGCCCCAGCCGTGGCCGCGCTCGGCGACGGGCACCTCGTGGGCGTGGACGTCGGGCAGGACGAGCTCGCGGCGGATCACGCCGCCGTTGGCGTTGGGGTTGGCGCCCAGGCGCAGGTCGCCCGCGGGCATGAAAGCCGTCACCTCGGGACGGATGGCGCCGTCCTCGGTGAAGAGGCCCTCGGGCTCATAGGAGCGCAGCCAGCTGCGCAGGACGCGGAAGTGCTCGTGGGTGTCCTTGGCGCTCGCCAGCGGGACCTGGTGCGCGCGCCAGGAGTCCTCGGTCTTCTTGCCGTCGATCTCCTTGGGGCAGGTCCAGCCCTTGGGAGTGCGGAAGACGATCATGGGGTACATCGGGCGGGTCACGGTCTGCCCGGACTCGAGCTGGGCGGTCGCCTTCGCCTTGATGTCGCAGATCTCGTCGAACACGGTCTCGAAGAGCTCGGCGAAGCGGGCGTGGATGGACGCATGGGACTCGTCGTCGAAGCCGGCCTCGAAGACGTAGGGGTTATAGCCCATGCCGCGGAAGAACTGGTCGAGCTCCTCGTCGGAGACGCGGGCGAGAATCGTCGGGTTTGCGATCTTGTAGCCGTTGAGGTGCAGGATCGGCAGGACGATGCCGTCGGTCGCGGGGTTCACGAGCTTGTTGGACTGCCAGCTGGTCGCCAGCGGGCCGGTCTCGGCCTCGCCGTCGCCGACGACGGCGACCGCGAGCAGGCTCGGGTTGTCCATGATGGCGCCGTAGGCGTGGGAGAGGCAGTAGCCGAGCTCGCCGCCCTCGTGGATGGAGCCGGGGGTCTCGGGCGCGAAGTGGCTCGGGATGCCGCCGGGGTAGCTGAACTGGCGGAAGAACTTCTCGAGGCCCGCCTCGTCATCGGTGATGTCGGGGCGGATCTCGCGATAGGTGCCGTCGAGCAGGGACTGCGCGGTGCCGGCGGGGCCGCCGTGGCCGGGGCCCATCAGGAAGACGGCGTTCTGGCCGTGGTCGGCGATGAGGCGGTTGACGTGTCCCATCAGGAAGTTGATGCCGGGGGTGGTGCCCCAGTGGCCCACGAGACGGTGCTTCACGTCCGGGCGGCCGAAGTCGCGGGGCTCGCCGGTCTTGACGTCCGGGTAGTCCTTGCGCATCAGAGGGTTGGAACGCAGGTAGATCTGGCCGACCGAGAGGTAGTTGGCGGCGCGCCAATAGCGGTCGACGCCCTCGAGGCGCTCCTCGCTCACGGGGCCTTCCATCTTGTTCCAGGGGGTTCCGATAATAGGCTGAGCCATCGCCCGTCCTTTCAACTTGATTGCATCGATATCGTGACTGTAGTTGATAAAACGTTTTATCTATCCAGCTAAAACGTTTTATCACCAATCTGTACATAATTCGGCATACAAGTTGGAGACCTGTCGGGCAGGGCTAGCGCGGCGATACGCTCATGTTGACGACGAGGCGCGGCGACAGGACCCGGTCCTCGAAGGGGCGCTCCGCAGTCGATGGGCCCGCCTCGCCCGACGCTCCCTCCACGCGCGCGAGGAGCAGGTCGACCGCGTTGCGGGCGAGCTCCGCGGAGTCCTGCTCGATGGCGGTGAGCGCCGGCTCGAACAGCGCGTCGGCGGCCGAGTTGTCATAGCTCACCAGAGAATAGTCGCGGGGCACGCGGCGCCCGCGCGCGTAGAGCGTCTTGAGAACGCCCAGCGCGATGCTGTCCGAGCTCGCGAAGATCGCGGTGGCATCGGTCTCGGCCAGGCGCTCCGCCGCGGCGGCGCCGTCGGCGATGGTGTAGTCGCTCGGGAACACCAGCCCGTCGTCGACCTCGATCCCATGCTCCAGGTAAGCGCGGCGATATCCCGCCAGGCGCGAACGGCCGTTGTGCGAGGAGGTGTTGACCAGGCAGGCGATGCGCTCGTGGCCCGCCTCGATCAGGTGGGACGTCGCGAGGTAGCCGCCGAGCTCGGAATCGAAGCGCACCCGGTCGCCGGGGACGCCGTCGATGAAGCGGTCGACCATCACCAGGGGCACCGGCAGGTGGTCGAGGATGTCGACGAGGCCCTGGTCGGCATCGAGCTCGCTGGCGGTGATGAGCAGCAGGCCGTCGACGCCGCGGTTGAGCAGGAGGCGCACCAGCTCGTCCTCGCGCTCCGAGGAGAAGTCCGAGTTCATGATGAAGAGGGCGTATCCGCGCTCGCGCAGGCGAACCTCGACGTTGCGGGCGACGCGGGAGAAGAAGCGGCTCTCGATGTTGGGAACGATCAGGCCGATGGTCTGCGACTGCTGCATGACCAGGCTGCGCGCGATCAGGTTGGGGACGTAGCGCTTGCGGGCGGCCACCTCCTTGATGAGTCGGCGCTTGTCCTCGGAGATGCGGCACGGCCGGTCGTTGAGCACGAGGGAGACGGCCGAGGTCGACATCCCGACCTCCTGCGCGATCTCCTTGAGCGTCACCTTCGCGCGCATGGGCGCCCTCCTACTCGAAGTAATGAAACCGGTTGGTCGGGAACGAGAGCGTCACGGTAAAGCCGGAGCCCTCGACGGAGTCCGCCCGGATACCGATGCCCATCTTGCTGCACAGCCGCTCGACGAGGTACAGGCCGATACCCGTCGCGCGCTTTCCGCTGCGGCCGGCCTCCCCCGTAAAGCCCCTCTCGAAGACGCGCGGCAGGTCCGCCGCGCTCACGCCGCAGCCGTTGTCGGCTATCGCGAGCTCCACGCGCTCGCTCGAGAGCCCCTCGTCCCGCAGGGCGGCGGAGAACTCGATCGCCGCGCCCTCGGGGCGCGCGTACTTCACGCTGTTCTGGATGATCTGCCCGAGGATGAACTGCATCCATTTCTCGTCCGTGAAGACGCGGTAGTCGAGGTCGCCGCGAGCCGGCGAGACCCGCGACGAGATCAGGACGTGCGAGTTCGCGCGGATGGCGGCGGAGACCAGATCGCGCAGCCCGTACTCGCGGATGAGGTAATCGCGGTCGAGCGTCTCGGAGCGAGCGAAGAACAGCGCCTGCTCGACATAGCCCTCCATGCGGTCGAGCTCCTCCCCGAACGAGCCCATGCGGTCGAGCAGGGCCCCGGCGTCGACCGGATTGCCGTCCAGCGCCTGCAGCTGGTCCTCTATGTTCTCGAGCATCAGGTGCGCCGCGGCCAGGGGCGACTTCGCCTCGTGCACCCAGGTCTCGATGTACTCGCGGTACTCGGCGCCCTGCCGGCGATAGACGGCGACGTCGTCGTTGGCGGCTTTCGAGACGGCCCGGAGCGCGTCGTAGGCGACGGCGCCCTCCGCGTAATCGGGACGGTCCACCATCTCCGACACCCATAGAGGATGCTCCAGGTCGCTCGCGAGGCTGGCGAGCTCGCTCAGGAACGGGCGCTTGCGGGCGTAATCGACCGCGAGCGCGCAGGCGGTGGCAGCGGCGGTGATGCCGCAGGCAAGGGTGACGAGGGAGGGGGCCGTCCCGCCGACCACGAGCATAAAGCCCCCGAGAAGGTCCGCGGCGAGCAGGATCGCGACCGTCGGCCATGCGGACCGGATATAGGCTGCGAAGGTCATGGCGCCCCCTTATACCGAGTAGCCGCGGCCGCGGTGCGTGGTCAGATAGCCCGTCACGCCGATCTTCTCGAGCGTGCCGCGCAGGCGGTTGATGTTGACGGTCAGCGTGTTGTCGTCGACGAAGGCGTCGGAGTCCCACAGGTCGCGCATGATCGCCTCACGCGAGACGATGGCCCCCGCCTTCGACATGAGCAGGGATAGGATGCGCATCTCGTTCTTGGTGAGCTCCACCTGCCTGCCGTTCGCATACGCCAGGGAGCGGGCGGGGTCGAGTTCCACGCCCGCGTGCTTGAGGGTCGACGACTCCGAGGCGCCGACGCGGCGCAGCAGCGCGGTGATGCGCGCGATGAGCACGCGGGAGCTATAGGGCTTCGAGACGAAGTCGTCCGCGCCCATGGTCATGCTCATGACCTCGTCGATCTCGGTCACGCGGGAGGTAAGGACCACGATGGGGACCGTCGACTCGGCGCGCAGCTCGCGGCAGACGAACTGGCCGTCCGTCCCGGGCAGGGTGAGGTCGAGCAGCACCAGGTCGGGGTCGGCGGCCAGCACATCCTCGACCACGTGGTCGAACCTCTCGCAGTGCGCGGTCTGGAAGCCGTTGCGCTCGAGCACCTGCAGCAGCTCGCCGCGGATCGCGGCGTCATCCTCGACGACGAAGATCTGGGACATGGACGACCCCCTAACCTTTATGAGA
>USLT01000045.1 GCA_900555585.1 uncultured Collinsella sp. | reverse complement strand
AATACCAGTGCAATTACTGCATTCAAACTGGTATCCGAGTCCGGTATCGCAGCAGGTGTAAGACGTATTGAGGCTCTGACTTCCAATGCATTGTATACTTACTATGATAAATTAGAGGAGATCATCAACGAGGCAGCAGCATTACTGAAAACAAATGCAGCAGGTCTGACAGAAAAGATCACTCATCTTCAGGCAGAAGTGAAAGAACTTCACAGCGAGAACGAGTCCTTAAAGAGCAAAGCTGCTCAGGATGCACTTGGCGATGTTATGGATCGCGTAGAAGAAGTAAACGGTGTGAAACTTCTGGCAACCGCACTGGAGAACGTTGATATGAACGGACTTCGTGATCTGGGCGATCAGTTAAAAGAGAAACTTGGTGAGGGTGTTGTTGTTCTGGCATCTGCGAACGAAGGAAAAGTAAGTCTGGTAGCTATGGCAACTGACGGCGCAATGAAACAGGGTGCACATGCAGGTAATCTGATCAAAGCGATCGCCGGACTTGTAGGCGGTGGCGGCGGCGGCCGTCCCAACATGGCCCAGGCCGGCGGCAAGGATGCCGAGGGCATCCCCGCCGCTCTCGACGCCGCGCGCGCTAAGCTCGGCCTCTAGGCTCCGCCATGGTCGCGATCGCGCTCGATATCGGACAGACGAGAATCGGCATCGCCGCTTCGGACCGTTCCGGTCGCGTGGCGATGCCCGTCAAGGTCATGCCCGCCGATGAGGTTATCTCGTTCTCACGCGGGTTCCGCCTGCTCCTTGAGGACTATGAACCCGATGTCCTGGTTTGCGGATTGCCGCAGACCCTTTCCGGGGAAGAGGGGCCCCAGGCCGAGCGCGTTCGCGCCGTCGCCATGGATATAGCTAAGCGCGCCGGCCTCCCTCTGGAGTTTGCCGACGAGCGCTTGAGCTCGCGCGAGGCGAAGCGGATCCTTCGCGAAGAGGGCCTTAATGAGAAGCAGATGCGGGGCAAGGTCGATATGATCGCCGCCTCGCTCTTCCTGCAAGCTTGGCTCGACGGCCACGAGGAAAGGTAGAACCTTGCCGAATCGCCATGACACCCGCCCCTCCACGCGCCCTGCGGGCAAGCGTTTCAGGGATTCCCAGGAGTCCGTCCCGACGTATCGCAAGTCCTCCTATACCGCTTCCCGCATCGACTCCCGTCGCCAGCAGCCGCGAGCCGGCTCCGCTTCGGCGCGCGGCGCGGCTGGCCGGGCGCATTCGCACCATCGGGCACCTCGGGGTCGCGGATCTCGTTCGATGGCTCCCGTTATAGCCGTTCTCGCGCTCGTGGGCTTGCTCGCCCTCGTCGCGTTCGTTATCGGCCCTGCAATCGCCAGCCGTCTTCTTCCCCAGTCTCCGTCGGTCGAGGCGGGACAGGATGCCCGGGTCTCCATTCCCGAGGGCGCTTCGGGCGATATCATCGCATCTGCGCTCGCCGCCGCCCACGTCATCGAGAATCCCAAGGATTATTACGCCGCCGTCGACCAGCTCGACGCGGCCATGTCCATCAAGCCCGGGGACTACCTCTTCAAGACGGGTCAGGATCCTGTCGAAGTCGTTCGGCAGCTCGTGGAAGGCCCGAACATCGAGGGAAAGAAGCTCGTCGTCCAAGAGGGCCTAACCGTCGCGCAGACGGCTCGCAACGTCGAGGAAGCCTATGGTATTCCCGCAGACGAGTTCATCGGTCGCGCCAAGGCGTCTAATTTCGTCGACGAGTACCCGTTCCTCGAGGGCGCCTACGACGATTCTCTCGAAGGCTACCTGTATCCCAAGACGTACAATCTGGGCGAGAATCCCTCTGCTGACGATGTCATCCGCGCGCTGCTGGACCAGTTCGAAGCCGAGACCGCGAACCTCGACCTCGAGAAGGGCGCCCACGGGCTGGATATGCAGCAGTTGATCGTACTTGCATCGCTCGTCGAGCGCGAGACCGCCGTTCCCTCGGAGCGCCCGCTTGTCGCCAGCGTGATCTATAACAGGCTGGCAAAGGACATGCCGCTCCAGATAGACGCCGCGATCGTCTACGCCCGCGGTGGCGGCAGCCAATCGGTCACCTATGCCGACCTCGAGATCGACTCGCCTTATAACGTATATAAGAACTACGGTCTCACGCCCGGTCCGATCTGCTCGCCCAGCATCTCCTCCATCGAGGCAGCGCTCCATCCCGCCGACACCGATTACCTGTACTACGTCGCGTCCTCTGCGAACGACGGCTCTCATAAGTTCACCGATGATTACGACGAGTTCCTCGCTTATCGCGATGAATACTCCGGATCGTGACGCCCATGAGGTTGTTTTCACCTTATCGCTACGTCTCATCTATCGACCTTGTCGATATCGACGACCTCGTGGCCTCGGGCGTCCGTGCGCTCTTGATAGATCGCGATAACACGCTGGTGCCCCGCGACGCCGATCATGCGCCCGCCGCCGTCGCAACCTGGCTCGAGGAGGCGCGATCTCGAGGTATCCGCCTCTGCATGGTCTCGAATAACTGGCATGAGGACGAGGTCTCCCGTTCCGCCCGCGAGCTCGGCATGGAGTACATTCATTTCGCCATGAAGCCCGCCCCCTTTGCGATTTGGCGCGGTTTGCGCAAGCTCGGCGCAACGGCGGACGAGGCCCTCTTGATCGGGGACCAGCTCTACACTGATGTCTGGTCCGGCGCCCTGGCCGGTGTCCGGACGATCCTCGTCCGGCCCCAGACGCATGTCGATATGTGGTACACGCATATCTTCAGGATCTTCGAGCGGAGGGCCCTGCGAGACCTTCCATGCGAGGGGGTCGATCTGCCATGACGCAGAGGCTGGAGAAGCGCGGCTGCGACCATATCTTCTTCATCGGCTTCCTCGGTGCCGGCAAATCGACCCTTGCCCGCAACTTGGGAACGATGTTCAATCGTAGATTCGTCGATACCGACCGTCTCGTCGAGCGCCAGGAGGGATCCAGCGTCGCCAAGATCTTCCAGGAGCGCGGCGAGGAGGCGTTTCGAGTGCTGGAGACCGGCGTCCTGGAGTCGCTCCAAGGGGAGCGCAGCCTTCTCGTCGGCTGCGGTGGCGGCATCATCGAGACTCCGCGCAACATCGAGCTGATGCACCAGATGGGTTACTGCGTCTACCTCGATGGCGATATCGGCGACTCCCTCCGCCAGATTCGACGGAGCGATACCCGCCCTGATTTCCGAAGCGCGACCCATGCCGCAGGCCTCCTCGAGCACCGACGGCCGCTGTATCGGGAGGCGGCCGATATCACGGTCGATATCCGTGGCAAGACGTTCGTCGAGGTATCGTACAACGTGGCCGAGATGTTATTGGAGCGTGGTCTTCTATGATTCGTCGTCAACTCATTTCCTTTGGCGCCAAAAGCACCGATTTCCGCATGGGCTATGGCGCCCTTTCCGAATTCTCCCGGATGGTGTCCCACGTCGTCGCCACCCCCAAGCGCTCCCTTGTCGTTACTCGGGAGGACCTTGAAGAGGGGGCGGGCCTCGAGGTTTCCCGCGCCCTCATAGATGCGGGCTTCTCCGTCGATGTCCTGATGCTGCCAGCCGAGGGGAGCGCATCCA
Organism: uncultured Collinsella sp.; assembly: GCA_900555585.1. Lineage (GTDB taxonomy): Bacteria > Actinomycetota > Coriobacteriia > Coriobacteriales > Coriobacteriaceae > Collinsella. The sequence continues at coordinate 2,712 of USLT01000045.1, read as the reverse complement.
CGCTCGAGCGGGCCATGGAGCTCTATGGCAAGCTCGATGCCTGCGGCATCACGATGGACGACGTCGTGGTGGGGTTCGGCGACTCCGACCTCTGCGCCCTGACGGGCTTTTGCGCGAGGACCTGGTGCGGCGGGACGAGCTATGCCCTGGTCCCGACCACGCTCGATGCAATGGCTACCGCCGCGACCTCTTCGGTCGCGCTCGACCTCGGCGCGTCGCGCGAGATGGCGTCCGTGGAGCCCCGGGCCGCCCTTGTCGTGTGCGACCTCGACCTTGTTCGCTCGTGCGACCACGATTCGCTGCTTCTGGGCTTCGTCGACCTCCTTGCGGCATCGCTGATCGATAGCAGGCGCCAATGGGACCGCTTCGGCGGGCTCGTGGAGGGTCTCGTCGAGGGCGACGAGGTCGCGCTGCTCGATACCCTTGGGATGGCCCAGACCTCGCGTGCCGCCGTCATCAACTCGAGCAACCCCTCCGCTCGCAACGCGCTCCAGTTCGGCGTCACGACGGGTCGCGCGCTTCGCGAGGCCCTGGGGGAGGGCGTGGCCTGGTATCGGCTGCTCGCCGAAGGCATGCGCTTCGAGGCGCGTCTGGCCCATGATGTCTGCGGCCTCGAAATCGACGACGTCTTCGACCTCGACGACCGGCTCGAGGATCTCGGCATCGCCGAGCTGCCTTTCGCGCTGAGCCGTGATCGGTTCGTCGAGGCGCTCAAGTCCACGAGGTTCAAGCGCACCAACCGCTTCATGTTCTCGCTTCCGCGCCACCCTGGAACGGTCCGTTTCACCGTCGTCGACGACGACGTCTTGGAGCGGCACGCCGACGCCTATCTCGCCGCGCGGGCGGGGCTGCTCGAGGACCGCGGATAGCGCTCGACCGCGCTCATCGCGTTGACCTACAATGATGTCATTCGACTCGATTAGAAACGAGGTATCCCATGTCAGACTTGCTCAACGGACCCGCAGGAAGGGTCGCCCGCCTTCGCCAGCTCATGGAATCGCGCGGCTATGACGCAGTCGTCGTTCGAGACGAGGCGAACCTTCGCTGGCTGACCGGCGCCATGCGCGTCTTCGACTATACCGGCGAGTTCCCCCATGTGGCCTTCATCACATCCGACTCGTGCTTCCTGCATACCGACTCGCGCTACTTCAACGCGTTCGAGGAGAATCTCCCCGAGGACCACTCCTGGTCGCTGGATATGGACTCCATCGAGATGCCCCTCTGGGTCGCACATCGCGCCCGCGATACCAAGAGCCGTGTCATCGCCGTCGAGGATGATATGCAGATCGGCTTCTACCGCGGTATAGAGCGCGGGCTCGAGGACCTCTCCGTCAGCGCGCTCCTGCCCTTGATGCACGGCGACATCCAGCTCATGCGCGCCGTCAAGGATGCCGAGGAGATCGAGCTCATGCGCCATGCGCAGTCCATCACCGATGCCGCGTTCGCCCATATGTGCGAGTTCATTCGCCCCGGCCTTACCGAGAAGGAGATCCGCTCCGAGCTCGAGGGCTTCATGTTCAGCCACGGTGCGGATTCCCTTGCCTTCGACTCGATCGTCGCCTCCGGTCCCAACACCGCGAACCCGCACGCCATCCCCTCCGACCGCGTCGTGCAGAAGGGCGACTTCGTGTTGCTCGATTACGGTGCGGGCTACCGCGATTACCGTTCGGACATGACCCGAACGGTCGTTCTCGGCGAGCCGAGCGCTCAGCAGCGCGAGCTCTACGACCTCGTCCGTCGCGCGCACGAGGAGTGCGTCCGCGCGATTCACGCGGGCGTCGACGGCCATGATATCCACCTGCTCTCGCAGAAGATCATCGGCGATGCCGGCTACGGCGACTACTATGGCCACGGCCTCGGTCACGGCGTGGGCATCGATATCCACGAGCTGCCCGTCTTCGGTCGCAAGAGCAACATCGTGGAGGAGGGCGCTGTCATCACGGTCGAGCCCGGCGTGTACCTTCCCGGCGTCGGCGGGGTCCGACTCGAGGACTACGGCGTCGTCACCAAGGATGGCTACGAGCCCTTTACCGCTTCCAGCCACGACCTGGTCGTCATCGACTGCTAGCTTGTGTCGCCCGTTTGGTCAAGGGATGTTATATCTTCCCGACCGAGGGGGCGGTCCCGCTTATCAGGTATAATCTAAAGGTTCGATTACACGACAAGAAAGGCAAACCATGGCATCCATCACCACCGCTGACTTCAAGAACGGCATGGGCCTTCGCATCAAGGACAAGATCTGCACCATCGTCGAGTTCCAGCACGTGAAGCCCGGCAAGGGCGGCGCCTTCGTCCGCTATAAGACCAAGGACATCAAGACCGGTCGCGTCGTCGAGCAGACCTGCAACGCCGGCTCCAAGTTCGAGAGCGTCCTGCTCATCACCAAGGAGATGCAGTACCTCTACAACGACGGCTCCGATTACATCTTCATGGACAACGAGACCTACGAGCAGGTCTACGTTCCCGCCGACTTCGTCGGTGACAACGCCAAGTGGCTCCGTGAGAACGACACCTGCCAGCTGCTCTACGCCGAGGAGGAGCTCATGGGCGTCAACCCGCCGATGTTCATCATCGCCGAGGTTACCGAGACCGTTCCCGGTGCCAAGGGCGATACGGTCCAGGGCGCCTACAAGCCCGCGACCATCGATACCGGCGCAGTCGTCCAGGTCCCCATGTACCTCAACGAGGGCGAGCGCATCAAGGTCGACACCC
>USLT01000044.1 GCA_900555585.1 uncultured Collinsella sp. | reverse complement strand
TGGGCATGGACCCCGAGCAGTACAAGTACTACCTCGACCTGCGCCGCTACGGCACCTGCAAGCACGCGGGCTTCGGCCTGGGCTTCGAGCGCCTGGTGATGTACCTCACGGGCGTCGGCAACATCCGCGACGTCCTGCCGCATCCGCGCACGGTCGGTAGCTGCGACTTCTAATCAACCCGTAAGGGGCTCGCGAGAAGCGGGCCCCTTTTGCATCCAAACGATTCGCTTCCCGTCGGTGCGGCGGGAAGCTGGAAGAAAGAAGCGAAGATGATCATCGAGAAGCGCGCCCTGTGGGGCGAGGAGCCGACCGAGCAGTATCCGGCCACGTACACGACCTATCTTGCCGATCCCGTGCCGGAGTCGACCGCAGGCCCCCGGCCCGCGGTGGTGATCTGCGGCGGCGGAGGCTTCACGCATATAGCCCCGCATGAGCAGGAGCCCGTCGCGCTGGAGTTCCTCAACCGCGGCTACCAGGCGTTCGTGCTGGACTACGTGACGAGCTCCACGGGCGACGTCTCCTATCCGCATCCCCAGGCGGACCTCGCGCGGATGATCGCGACGGTGCGGTGCAACGCGAGCGCGTGGAACGTTGATCCCGAGCGGGTCGTCGCCATCGGCTTCTCCGCGGGCGGCTTCATCTGCGCATCGCTGGCGACCGGCTGGAAGAGCGGCCCCTTCGCCGGCTTGACGGGCGCCCGCCCCGAGGACCTGCGCCCCGACGCGGCCATCCTGTGCTACCCCGTGATCGACTTCGCCTACCTGCAGCAGACGCGAGACCCCCGCATCGACCTGCGCGTCCCCAAGACCGGTGGCAAGACCGGCCGCGACCTGCTGAACGACTTCCTGTCGATGGTGACCGGGGGCGAGGCGACCGATGAGCACCTGGCCCGGATCTGCCCGTCGAGCAGCGTGACCCGCGCGACCCCGCCGACCTTCATCTGGTGCGCGGCGGACGACAAGACCGCGCCGGCGGCGCAGGTGTACCCGTTCGCCACCTGCCTGGCCGAGGCGGGCGTCCCCCACGAGCTGCACGTCTTCAACGAGGGAGGCCACGGCCTGTCCGTCGCGGACCGCAACACGCTGAGCGATAACGCCGAGCGCCAGGCCGCCGTCCGGGCATGGGTCGACCTCGCGTGCGCGTTCCTGGAGCGCGTCCTGTAAGGGTATGCGTGCCGCAAGGGCCCGCATGGAGACGCCCTCCCATCGCGCGGAAGCGGTGGGAGGGCGTCTTCTTCAGTTCCGATGCCGGAGGGGTCGTCTAGCGGACCTCTACCTGGCAGCTGCGAAGGGTCGCGAGCGCTGCCTCGTGCGCCTGTGGCGTGACGCCGGCGCAAAGGCCCGCCTCGACGACCAGCGGGACCTCGGGCAGATGCGCCTTGATGAGCAGGGCGTTGCTCGCCACGCATATGTCGGTGCAGACGCCCGCGAGCTCGATCGAGTCGATGGCCTCGGCGTCGTGCCGCTCGACGAGCCAGCGGGCGAGGCCGAGCGATCCGAAGGAGGGTTTCTCGAAGACCGGCGCGTCGCGATCGCGGCGCACGCGCTCCAGCGCGGGGGCGAGCTCCCAGCCGGGCTCGCCGGCCAGGCAGTGGGGGACGGGCAGCAACCGCCCCTCCTGGGTCCGCGCGTAGTCCTCGCCGTGCGTGTCCTTGGTGAAGGCGACCGTTCCCTCGAAACCCGCGGCGCGCTCGGCGACGGCGTCCACGATGGCGCGCGCCTCGGGCGTGCCAAGCGATCCGTCGATGAAGTCGTTCTGCATGTCGATGACGATGAGGTAGTCGTTTGCCATGGCGCGCTCCTTGGGAAATCGCGGGAGGTCGTGTCGGCGCAATTGTAGCATCGCCGTGCGTGGCGGACGCATGTCCCCGCATGCGGGCCAGCGCGGTCGCCGGCCGACTGTGCCATAATGGCGGCAGTCGAAAAGGAGTTAGCTATGTATGACAACGGTCCCGTCTTCGGCCGCAACGACGAGTGCTGGTGCGGAAGCGGTAAGAAGTACAAGAAGTGCCACCTCGCGATCGACGAGCGCCTGGACGAGCTGTGGGAGCACGGCGAGGAGGTGCTGCCGCGCGACCTGCTCAAGACCGCCGGCGACCTTGAGGGCATCCGCAGGAGCGCCGCCGTCAACGTCGGTGCGCTCGACTACGTCGCCGAGCGCATCGCGCCGGGTTGCACCACCGCCGACATCGATCGCTGGGTGCACGAGTACACCGTGAGCCACGGCGCCATCCCCGCCCCCTTGAACTACGAGGGATTCCCCAAGAGCGTCTGCACCTCGGTGAACGAGGTCGTCTGCCACGGCATCCCGTGCGAGGACGAGGTGCTCCACGAGGGCGACATCGTCAACGTCGACTGCTCGACCATCCTCGACGGGTACTATTCCGATTCCTCGCGCATGTTCTGCATCGGCGAGGTCTCGGCCGAGCGCCGGCGCCTGGTCGACGTCACCAAGGAGTGCGTCGAGGCGGGTCTCGCCGCGATCAAGCCGTGGGGCCATCTGGGCGATATCGCGCACGCGGTGCAGCAGCACGCCGAGGCGGCGGGTTACAACATCGTGCGCGAGTTCGGCGGGCACGGCATCGGCCTCGAGTTCCACGAGGACCCCTTCGTCGGCTTCGTGGGCGAGCCGGGCGAGGGCGTCGTCCTGGCGCCGGGCTTCTGCTTCACGATCGAGCCCATGGTGAACGCCGGCGACCCCGCGATCGACATGAGCGACCCGAACGGCTGGACGGTGCGCACCGCCGACGGCGCCGACACCGCGCAGTGGGAGGTCCAGCTCGTCATCACCGAGGACGGCTACGAGCTGATCAGCTGGTAGGCCGACGCGGCCGAAACGCCGGCGCGCGCTTTCACGGCCCCGCCCCCAGCGCCCTTCGCCGGCGCGACGGAGGCGGGGCCGGTTTTCGTAAAAATATGGTATTCAACGTGTAGCAAATACGGTAAGCTATGGCTTACTGCGCGGCTGCGGGCGGACCGGTCAGGAGGCCCCATGCGCCCGCGCCACCTACACGAGCGTGCTTTTGAAAGGACCCGCGCCATGAAGACCGTCATCGTCGGAGCCAACCACGCCGGCATCGCCGCCGCCAACACCCTGCTCGACAACTATGCCGACCAGCAGGTCGTCATGATCGACAGCAATACCAACCTCAGCTACCTGGGCTGCGGCACCGCCCTGTGGGTCGGTCGCCAGATCGATACCTACGAGAACCTGTTCTACACCAACAAGGAGGCCTTCGAGGCCAAGGGCGCCAGCATATCCCTCGAGACCACGGTCACCTCGATCGACTTCGAGGGCCATGTGGTCCACTGCGAGCGCGCCGACGGCTCCGCCTTCGACGAGTCCTATGACAAGCTGGTCCTGGCGACCGGCTCCCTGCCGATCTCGCCCAAGCTTCCCGGCTGCGAGCTCGACGGCATCAGCTTCCTCAAGCTCTTCCAGCAGGGTCAGGAGGTCGACGGCTGGATGAGCCGCGACGACGTGCGCTCCGTCGCCGTCATCGGCGCCGGCTACATCGGCGTCGAGATCGCCGAGGCCGCCAAGCGCCGCGGCAAGGAGGTCCGCCTCTTCGATATCGCCCCCACCTCGCTCGCGAGCTACTACGACCCCGAGTTCACCGCCGCCATGGATGCGAACCTCGCCGAGCACGGCATCGAGTGCCACTTCGGCGAGCGCGTCGTCGCCTACCATGGCGAGGACGGGCGCGTGACCGCCATCGAGGCCGAGGGCGGCACCTATCCGGCCGATCTCGTGATCAACGCCATCGGCTTCATCCCCAACAACGCGCTCGGCCGCGATCACCTCGAGCTCTTCGGTAACGGCGCCTACCACGTCGACCGCCACCAGCTCACCAGCGACCCCGATGTCTACGCCATCGGCGACTGCGCCACCGTGTGGTCCAACGCCCTGAATGCCGAGGCCTACATCGCGCTCGCGACCAACGCCGTGCGCTCCGGCATCGTCGCCGGCCACAACATCGGCGGCACCCCGCTCGAGTCCATCGGCGTCCAGGGCTCCAACGGCATCTCGATCTTCGGCTACAACATGGTCTCCACCGGCCTGTCCGTCGCCGCCGCGACCCGCGCCGGCCTCGATGTCGCCCATGCCGATTACGAGGACCTGCAGCGCCCCGGCTTCATGCGCGAGAACGCCAGCGTCAAGATCCGCATCGTCTATGAGCGCGGCAGCCGCCGCGTGGTCGGCGCCCAGATGGCCTCGACCGAGGACATCTCCATGGGCATCCATATGTTCTCGCTCGCCATCGAGGAGGGAGTGACCATCGACAAGCTCAAGCTCCTCGACATCTTCTTCCTGCCCCACTTCAACCAGCCGTACAACTACATCACCATGTGCGCGCTGGGAGCCGAGTAGGGCGCATGGGCCTATCGCCCGCCGACGGCAACGTGATGTTTGAGGGGAGTCCTTGTGGCTCCCCTTTTTTTGTCGCGATATCGGCCCCGGGGGTATAAACCCCTCATCAAGTACGAGCGAAAGGCGTGCCCGGTGAATCTGCACGAGTATCTAGAGCATGAGTTGAGGACCTTCGACGAGCTCCCGCTGGGTCCGGTCGACTCCGCGGCGTTGTCGCAGCTCGCGATGGTCGAGGCGAGCGGCATCGTGCCGACGCTGCGACCCCGCGACGTCGAGCGGCTCAGGCGCGTCGGCGGGATCGATGCCGCCGGCGCGACCATGCCCGGCGAGGAGGATTCCTTCCTGCCGCGCCTGGTCGATCGCGCCGACGCGCTCGCCGATGTGCTGAACGCCCGCCTGGTGCGGGGCGCCCATGTGGCGGACCTGCTCGCCGCCGAGAGGTTCGACACCATGTTCACGGGGCTCGACCAGGTCAACATCAAGCGCGAGATCGGCGCGCTCGCGGCGAGCCCGCGCTTTCGCGTGCTGGAGCTGCGCGACTACGTCTCGCTGCTGGACGATGCGAAGCGCGTGCAGTTCTCGGCGACGTGCTACGTCCTGCCGGGCCGTTGGGCCTACGTCGCCTTCCGTGGAACGGACACCTCGTTCACGGGGTGGCGCGAGAACTTCGATATGGCGGTGACGCCGCCGGTCCCGGCGCAGCGCATGGCCGCCGCCTATCTCGAGCTCGTCGCGCGCCATCTCCCGCAGGACCTCTACGTCGGCGGGCACTCCAAGGGCGGCAACCTCGCCACGTATGCCGCGCTTCGCTGCTCGGATGCCGTCCGCGCTCGCATCACGGCGGTGTTCGACCATGACGGTCCGGGGTTCAAGCCCGGGTTCCTGGAGGACGAGTCGGCGCTTCGCGCCCGCTCGCAGCTGGCGGGAAAGATGGAGCGCACCGTCCCTGTCGATTCCGTGGTCGGCATGCTCATGGATTCGGTCGCGTCCGGGTCGGCGGTCCTGTCCTCCGCGCTCGGCGCCGACCAGCACAGCGTGTTCACCTGGCAGGTCGAGGACGGGGCCTTCGCATGCGCCCCGCAGGTGAGCTCGATAGCGCGTCGCACGCATGAGGTCATGGGTTCCTGGTTGGCGTCGTTCGCCCCGGACGAGCTGCCGGGGTTCATAGACGAGCTCTTCGGCGCGCTCGAGTCCTCGGGCGCGGACAACGCCGGGCAGATCTTCGGGGGCGGGCCCCAGGCGGCCCAGCTCATCCGCGAGGCGACGCGCAACGCCGACGACCGTGCGCGCGAGGTGATCGCCCCCGCGATCGCCCGGCTCGCCGCCATCTCCGCCGCGGGGATCGCCCGCGACGCGGCGGCGGGCATCGCGCAGGGCCTGTCCTCCATCTTCCAGCGGCAGCAGACGAGCTAGGTTCGGGCCGCCTTGCGGGCCGCTCCCGCTCTTCCGGCCCTAGCTCGCCAGCGCGAGCAGCGCGCGGCGGTCGACGATCTCGACGGTGCCGCGCGAAAGGCGCACGAGGCCCTCGCGCTCGAAGTACTTGAGCATGCGCGATACGACTTCGCGCGCGGACCCGAGGTGGCGGGCGATCTCGTCGTGCGTCATGGAGACGCGGGGGCTGCCGCTTCGCGCGAGCTCGTCGAGGAGGAAGGTCGCGAGCCGCGCGTCGAAGCTGGCGAACAGCACCTGCTGCATGACCCACATGCAGTCGCTGAAGCGCTGCGCCGTCTGGCGGTAGAGGAACGCCTCGACGGCGGTGCACTCCTGCGCGAGCTGCGAGAAGTACCGCGGGTCGATGACGAGCGCCTCGATATCGGTCGCGGCGTCGAGCGCGATGTCGAAGGTGATCATGGGCAGGATGCAGGAGGCCGCGAGCACGCAGCTCTCACCGGGCTCGACGCGAAAGAGCGTGATCTCCTTGCCGGTTTCCGAG
>USLT01000043.1 GCA_900555585.1 uncultured Collinsella sp. | reverse complement strand
TCCGCGCCATGAGCATCGGCTTCGAGGGCCTGGCGTTCTCGCTTCCGCTCGCCTGGGTCTTCGGCGCCATCGCGGCCGTCGGCGCCGTCCTCGCGCTCTCGACCATCTATGCCTTGCGCAAGGCGCATGCGGACTCCATCGTCGCAACCCTGCGGGAGGATTCGATCTAGCGATCCCCTCCCCCGGAGATATAGCAGCAACCGCCCCAAGAGATTACGGAGCAGACCATGAACGACAACGACCGACCCGACAAGACGGCCCCGGGAACGGACCTGGGACCGGCCAACGCCGCCGGGGCCGCCGTACCCCGGCGCGACGACGTACCCATGATCCCGAAGCTCGAGCCGGGGGCGACGCAGGTCCTCCCGCCCGTTATCGGCCCCGATGGGAACGGCGAGCCCGGCGAGGGCGCGCTCGAGGGATCCGACGCCGAGGCCTACGCCGCGCTCAAGGCCCGCAGGGCGGAGCGCCGCAAGAAGAAGCTGGTGCGCCGCGGCATCGCCGTAGGCATCATCGTCGCGGTCGCAGCGCTGGGAGCCATCGCCGTGAACGCCCTCGCCCCCAAGGCGGAGGAGGGCGGCGGCGTCGTGACCGACTTCGCCATTCGCGGGGACTACACGACCACCATCAACGCGTCCGGCACGCTCGAGCCGCTTGCGAGCACGGTCATCGCGCCCGAGACGGGCGGCGCCATCGCAGAGGTCAAGGTGGCCGCGGGCCAAGCCGTCAACAAGGGCGACGTGCTCATGACCATCAAGAACGACGAGCTCGACCGCGCGGTCAAGGAGGCGGAGCGCGCCCTGAAGACCGCCAAGGCCGCCCTTGCGGCCGCCAAGCGCGGCGAGACGGTCGCGGATCCGGAGACGGGCCAGCAGACGGTGGAGGTCTCCCAGGAGGCGATCGATGAGGCCGCGTTCGCCCTCGAGGGCGCGCAGGCTGCCTACGATGCAGCGGTCCAGGCCGCATCCGCGCGCACGGTGACCGCCCCCTGCCCCGGTAACGTGATCGCGATGAACGCCAAGGTCGGCGCGCCCGTGACCGCCGCCGCGGAGAACGGCCAGCCCCTCATGCAGATCGCGGACCTCTCGAAGATGAAGGTGACCATCCAGGTCGGCGAGGAGGACATCGCGAAGGTCGCCATCGACCAGCAGGCGACGGTGACCTTCCCTGCGTTCGAGGGCCTCTCGCTCACCGGCAAGGTCGTCAACATCGCGTCCACGGCGAGCAGCGAGGGCGCCGGCGCCTTCTACGATCCCGGAGCGGCCGTGCAGTTCGCCGTGAACGTCCTGATCGAGCAGCCCGACCCCCGCCTCAAGCCCGGCATGACCGCCAGCGTCGACATCACTACCGAGAGGCTGGATGACGTCGTCATGGTGCCGTCCATCGCGCTCATGAGCGACGACGGCGAGAACTACTACGTCGTCGTCGAGCGCGACCCCGAGACGGGCGAGCACGAGCGCATCGACGTTTCGGTCGTCGCCCAAAACGACGACTTCGCCGTCGTGGGACGTCCCCAGGACGCATCGCCCGAATCCAACGGAGACATGGTGGGCTCGCCGCTCACCGGGGACGAGACCCTCGTCATCTCCGGCGCGGATATCGGGGGCGGCGATATGGGCGCCGATACGCAGATCGAGGTCAGGTAATGAGACCCGTCATCGACATCCGTCACATCCACCGCATATTCGAGACCGAGGCGGGACTCGCCCACATCCTGCACGACATCTCGCTCTCGGTCATGCCCGGCGAGTTCCTGGCCATCGTCGGCCCCTCGGGCTCGGGTAAATCGACCCTCATGAACATCCTGGGATGCCTCGACACGCCGACCTCCGGCACGTACCTGCTCGAGGGACTCGACCTCTCGCAGCTCGATGACGACGAGCTGGCGGAGATCCGCGCGACGAGGATCGGCTTCGTCTTCCAGAGCTTCAACCTGCTGCCCCGCATGAGCGTGCTGGACAACGTGATGCTCCCGCTCGCCTACACCGATGCGCCGCGGGCCGACCGCGAGCGACGTGCCGTGCACGCGCTGCGGGCCACGGGGCTCCCCGTCGACCATTACGACCACAGGACCAACGAGCTGTCGGGCGGGCAGATGCAGCGCGTCGCCATCGCGCGCGCCCTTGTGAACGACCCCGCCATCATCCTGGCCGACGAACCCACGGGCAACCTCGACTCGGTCACCGGCCGCATGGTGCTCGACACCTTCCATGCGCTGAAGCGCCAGGGAAAGACCATCGTGTTGATCACCCACGACGCGGGCGTCGCCGCCGAGGCCGACCGCCGCGTCACCATCCGCGACGGGCGCCTCTACCGCGAGGCCGCCAGCGCCCCCGTCATGAAGGGAGGGACGCTATGAGCATGCGCGACCTGCTTCGCGAGGCGCTGCGCGCCCTCGAGGCCAACCGCGGCCGCACGCTCCTCACGGTGCTCGGCATCGTCATCGGCATCGCCGCCGTCATAGCCATGACCTCGCTGATCGGCGGCGTCCAGCAGACGCTGCTGAGCGGACTCGGCCTCAACGCCGCCCGCATGGTCCAGATCACGACGTCCACCCCGCTCAAGGGATCCGATATCGCCAAACTCGAGAAGCTCGCGGGGTCGCTCGAGTACGTCGAGGGCACCGTGTCCGGCTTCGCCAACACCAAGGTCGAGGATCGCGACATCAGCGTCTCGGTCACCGGCGGATCGACCCGTCTCTTCGAGATGACGGGTCAGGTCAAGCTGGTGGAGGGTCGCCTGTTCAACGCCCAGGAGGAGGCGAGCGGCGCCCGCGTCGCCATCATCGAGCGCGGCGGCATCAAGACCTACTTCGGCAACCCCGACGCCGACGTCGTCGGCAAGCAGGTGAAGCTCAACAACGCCAGCTACACCATCATCGGCGTGGCAGACGCCGCGAGCGGCGGCATGGGCAACGATAACTACATGAACCTCTTCATGCCCTCCAAGACCGTGGCCCGCGGGCTCTCCTGGCTGCCGGACAACTCCTACGACATGGCCGTGGCCTTCGTGCGCGAAGGCACCGACGTCGACGCGGCGATGGAGGAGATCAAGGCCGCCCTCGCGAAGGCCCAGCGCGTGCCCGAGGACGAGGTCGAGAACTATATCTGGGTCCACAGCATGAAGGCGCAGATCGACGCGCTGCAGACCTTCACCACCGCGTTCCAGCTCATCACCGGCTCCGTGGCGGGCATATCCCTGCTCGTCGGCGGTATCGGCATCATGAACATGATGCTGACCAACGTGACCGAGCGCATCCGCGAGATCGGCGTCCGCCGGGCGCTGGGCGCTCGCGGCCGGGACATCACGCGGCAGTTCCTCATGGAGTCGATCGCCATCTGCATCCTTGGAGGCATCATCGGAACCGTTCTGGGCTACCTCATCGCCTGGGGCATCGCGATCGTCGTCACCAATATGGGCGTGCTGCAATCGCTTTCGACCAACGGCGGAAGCGTGGCGCTCTCCCCCGCTTTCTCGCTCGCCACCGTAGCCCTCGCCGTGGGCATCTCGCTCGCTATCGGCGTGCTCTTCGGCTTCTATCCCGCGCGACGCGCCGCGCGGCTCGATCCGGTCGAGTGCCTTCGCTACCAGTAGGACCCGGCATCTGCAAGATTCGCGCGTGAAGGGGCGCCGCCCCTCCTTACCAGCTGTCCCCGCGCCCAGCGTCCTCGGGACCGCCCGCAAGGAGGCCGGCGCCCCTTTGGCCGAAACGGCCTCGCACGCGCTCCCAGCGCGCATGGATGCTCTCGTTGCGGGCGCTCTTGAGACCGAGCAGCGGTGCCGCCAGGATCGTCGGCGCGATGAAGGTGATGAGGCGCCAAAGGAGGTAGCCCGCCGTCGCGGTCCCGCCGAAGAATTGCCCCAGGAACAGCGCGAAGCCGCCCTCGGCTCCGCCCGTGCCGCCGGGGAGCGGCACCGCGGAGGAGAGGAGCTGGACGAACGCCGAGGCCGCCATGACGGATAGAAAATCCACGCCGCCGCGCCCGAACGCGAGCATGATGAAATACGGGACCAGGTAGAAGAAGGCGAGCTGGAGCATGGTTATGACGACGGTGAGCGCCATCGAGCTGAAGTGCCCCGCGCTCAGCTTGAACTTCTCCGAGAACGAATAGACCTCGCCGTCGACGAAGGACCGCCAGGCCCCCGCCTTATCCGCCGCGACGCCGATGCGCTCGAGTATCGACAGGCCCCGATGCGCGATGCGGGACACGGGCCCCGGCATGAGGGCGATCGCGAAGATGGAAAGCAATATCAGCGTGTGGCCGCCGAAGCTGAACAAGATCAGCACGGCCAGCGCCCCGATGTCGCTGTAGCGCTCGAGAAAGAACGGCAGCCGCGCCGCAAGCAGCGCGGCGCCCCAGACGACGAGCCCGAACTGGTACACGATGAAGCGGGTGAACTGCGTCGCGCCCGCCTCGCCGACGTTTTGGCCGGCCTTGGTCAGCCGGTAGATCTGGGCGGGGGTCGACCCCATCATCATGGGCGTGAGGTTGCCGAAGAAGATACCGCTCGCCTCGACCGATATGAGGTCGCGGACGCCGACAGGGGAATCCGGGTCGAGCCACACGGCGATGGCGTACGCGGCGACGCCGAACACGAGATAGAGCAGCATGCACAGGCATGCGACCGCCAACCACGGAAGCGATACGCTGCGCATCGCGCCCAGGAACTGCGCGACCTGCCCGGTGACGAATAGGTAGATCACGAAGCACGCCAGCGCGAGGCCGATCAGGGCCGCTCCGCGCAGGGCGCTCTTGCGATCGTCTCCCGCGGCGGCATGGGAACGGGTCGACGGCGAGACGCCGTCGCTATGGTTGGGTTCGCTCATATGGGCCCCTCGTGCGTGGTCGATGGCACGCGAGGTGCCGAAGCACCCTATTGTACGTTCCCAAGGGCCATCGGGCCCGCGCGGATGCCCCCGCATCAGATATTCAAAGCATCATCGCATCATCTCCCAAAGCGGGCTGGAACGATGCCGGCGCTCGGCAGGCCAGAATCGCAACGGGCCGTTCGGGGTACAAACCTAGCAGCACGGCATCCACCGCAAGGAGCAACCATGACCAACAATCGCAACGGGGGCTGCCCCGTTTTCGCGGAGACGTTCCAGTCGAACCTCGACGCCATGATCGACCTGATCGCCGGCGCCCCCAAGCAACCCGAAGACAAGCTTATCGGCTACGAGCTCGAGCGGATCCTGGCCACTCCCGACGGGCGGACCGTATCCTATTCGGGCGAGCAAGGCCTGGCGGCGCTTCTCGAGCAGCTCGCCACCATGCACGCTGCCGACGAGCGCGTCTTCATCGACGGCATCCTCTTCGGCTTCGATTACCGGGTCATGGTCGAGGGCGAGCCCGTGCGCGTCACCGTCTCCCTCGAGCCCGCGTCCCAGCTCGAGGTCGCGGTCGGGCCATCCAAGAGCGTGCGCCGCCTGCACATGGCCGTCGAGGCGTTCGACGCGGACGTCCGCCGGGCGCTCGACGCCATCGGCAGCGACGCATCGCTGCAGGCGGTTGGCTACAACCCCTACGTCAGCGACCCGACGGAACTCGAGCTCATCCCCAAGGAGCGCTATCGCGACATGGACGCCTACCTATCGCGCCACGGCCGCCACGCGCGCGATATGATGCGCTGCTCCGCCTCGACGCAGGTCTCGCTCGACTACGAGGACGAGGCCGACATGGCGCGCATCTACCGCATGGGCACGCTCCTCGGTCCCCTCTTCGCCTTCCTCTTCGACAACGCCCCGCGCTTCCGCGGCGCGCCCACGCCCGGCATGGCGCGCTCGATCATCTGGCGGCACGTCGACGTCGATCGCTGCGGTATCGTTCCCAGCTCGTTGGACGGCCTCGGGTTCCTCGACTACGCGCTCTGGACTACGGGCGTGAAGCCGATCCTGTTCACCGACGAGCGCCATGTGACGACCGCGACGGGAGACGCGCGCACCCGCGAGATCATGGCGGAGCGCAAGTTGACGCGGGGCGAGCTAGCCCACCTGCTGTCGATGGTGTTCCCCAACATCCGCCTCAAGGGATTCTGCGAGTACCGCGAGATGGACTCCCTTCCGCCCCGCCTCGCCGCAGCCTGCACCAGCTTCACCGGCGCGCTCTTCTACGACAAACAGCTCGAGGAGAAGCTCGCGGCCACGCTCTCGACCTGGCTCCCCCGCGGGTTCGAGCTCATCGACGAGAGCGACGCCGTGGCGGCGCGACTCGATCTTGAACAGCTAGGCTGGGAGGCCAACGTATACGGGGTGCCCGCCCGAGCGTTCGCGGACGCCCTCGTATCGATTGCGCTCGACAATGTCGCGAACGGC
>USLT01000042.1 GCA_900555585.1 uncultured Collinsella sp. | reverse complement strand
CGACGGCATCAACGGCTCGGGCAAGCACAACAACTGGTCCCTCGGCACCGCTGACGAGAACCTGTTGGAGCCCGGCGACACGCCCGAGGAGAACCTGCAGTTCATCGTGTTCCTCACCGCGGTCATCGAGGCCGTCGACAAATACCAGGACCTTCTGCGCGCGAGCGTCGCGAGCTGCGGCAACGACCATCGCCTGGGCGCGGGCGAGGCTCCTCCGGCCATCATCTCCATCTTCCTGGGCGACCAGCTCACCGAGGTCGTGGAGATGATCATGGACGGCGAGGCGTCCGTCCACGCGACGACCGACACGCTCGACCTCGGCGCCGTGGTCCTGCCCAACCTCGAGCAGGACAACACGGACCGCAACCGCACGAGCCCGTTCGCCTTCACCAACAACAAGTTCGAGTTCCGCGCCGTGGGCTCAGAGGCCAACGTCTCCGATGCGAACATGGTGCTGGACACCGCCGTCGCGCAGGCGCTGCGCGACTTCGCCGACGCGCTCGAGGGCACGCCGGCAGACGAGTTCGCCGACGCCGCCCTGGCCTATTGCGCCGAGCACCTGCGCGAGCATCGCCGCATCCTGTTCTCCGGCGACGGCTATTCCGACGCGTGGCATGAGGAGGCGGCGGCGCGCGGCCTGTTCAACCTGCCGACGACCGCCGAGGCGCTCCCGCGCTTCGTGGCCCCCAAGAACCTCGCGCTCTTCTCCGAGATGGGCGTGCTCACCGAGGCGGAGGCGGTCTGCCGCTACGAGGTCAAGCTCGAGAAGTACAACAAGCTGATGAATATCGAGGCGACCACGATGGTGCGCGAGGCGCGCCGCACCTACCGCCCGGTGATCACCGCGTACGCCACGAAGGTCGCCAAGGGACTCGAGACCATCCGCGCCGCCGGCGCCGAGGCCGCCATGGCCTTCGAGCAGGCGACGCTGAACGAGCTGTGCGAGGGCATCACCGCGATCAACATGTCCATCGCCAAGCTGGACGAGCTCCATGGCAAGGCCGAATCCATCGCGGACGGCCAGGCGCAGGCCGAGGTCTACGCCCATGAGGTCGCTCCCGCGATGGCCGAGCTCCGAGCCGCCGTCGATGCGATGGAGGAGATCGTGGCCGCCGACTACTGGCCCGTCCCGACCTACGACGACATCCTCTTCTACGTATAGCGCGCGGCCGCGCGCATCGGCGCATCCGGTGTATGTGCGGCAGCGATGGTTGTACGGAGGGGAAACTCTGATATAATCACCAGACGCTGTCCCCATCGTCTAGCGGCCTAGGACGCCACCCTTTCAAGGTGGATATCACGGGTTCGAATCCCGTTGGGGGCACCATCGACTTGTCAGGCTCGGAACCTAAGAGGCTCCGGGCCTTTTTGTTGGATAAGCGATCGGTTGGGGCGCTTTTAACCGTCTCGTGTTGGGGGAGATAGATAGCATGAATGCACGATCGGTAGCGCGCGCCGGCATCCTGGCCGCCCTGCTCGCGGTCTCCGCCTGGGTGACCATCCCGCTGGGCCCCGTGCCCTTCACCTTGCAGACCATGGTCCTCGCGGTGATCCCCGCCGCGCTCGATCGAAAGACCGGGTGCCTGGCCATCGGCTGCTATCTGCTGCTGGGCGCGCTGGGCATGCCGGTGTTCTCGGGCTTCGGCTCGGGCGTGGCGGCCATCGCGGGGCCGACCGGCGGCTTCCTATGGGGCTTCCTGCTTGGCGAGCTCGCCGCGACGACGGCGTTCGACGCCATCGGGGACCGCATGCCGCTGTTCGCGCGGACGCTCGCCGCGGATGCGATCCTGCTCGCGATATCCTACGCCTGCGGCACGGTCCAGCTCATGGTCGTGGCGCAGCTCGACGTCGCCGGCGCGCTCGCGCTCGCCGTGCTGCCGTTCGTGCTCCCCGATGCGATCAAGCTGGTGGTCGGCGCCCGCATCGGCTGCCTGGTGGCGGGTGCGTCGCCGAGCGTCCGTCGGGCCGGCTAGAGGCCCCGGGCGGCGTCCAGGCGCAGCCGAGCGCGCTCATCGGGCGACATGCGCGTGCGCGGGGAGTAGATGACATGGGTTCGGCAGAACGCGGTGCATAGGTCGCAGCCCTTGCAGGCGTCTGCATCGACCTGGTAGGCGGGCGGCGCGAAGACCAGGGCGGGGCACCCGGTGATCTGATGGCATCGATGGCATCCCACGCAGGCGTAGCGGTCGATCTCGACCGGCTGCGGGGCGCGCTCGCCCTGGAGCGTCGCGCAGGGCGCGGCGAATATGACGGCATGGACGCCGGGGGTCTCGATGCATCGCGCCAGGGACGCGCACGCGGCCATCTGGTCGAGGGGATCGACGACCTCGACGTCCGCTACGCCCAAGGCGACGGCGGTCTCGGCGAGTTGCGCGATGCCCTCCTCCGTCAGCGATACACGGCTCGAGGCCATGACCGCGAGCACCGTGGCCAGCCCCTCTCCGGGAAGGCCGGCGAAGCGCTCGAGGGCGTCGTCCGATCGAATCATGTGCGAAGTGGATGCAGACGGGGACGGCGGGATCGAGCGGGCTGCCATCGGTCGGGACGTCCTGGCGGTAGCGGTCGAGGAGCTCGGATTCTCCGCCCGGGCAGGCGGTAGCCGCCGGATGCATCTCGCCGACCGCGGGGCAGCCGGCGTTTCCACAGACCACGCGCCCGCGCGTGCGACCAACGACCTCCTTGCAGGCGACGTAGGCGGCGCGATGGGGGCAGCCCGCGCAGGCGACTCCGCGCTGGACCCTAGGCATTTCGGCTCCCGCCCTCTGATGCGTCGAGCGGCTCGCGGGAGAGCAGCTCGAGTTCGAAGTTGAGGGGGCATCCGGCCATGGGGTGGTTGAAGTCGAAGATGGTCTGGCCGTCGTCCTCGACCTTGACGACGCGCGCCAGGCGCTGCTGGCCCTGCTCGTTCATCAGGTAGATCATCTCTCCGACGACGAGGTCGTCGTAGTTCGGGATCTCGATGGTCGGCATCGTGTAGAGCAGCTGCATGCTGCGCTCGCCATAGGCATCCTTCGGCTCGAGGCGGACCTTCTTGGTCTCGCCGGGCTCCATCGAGAGCACCGCGGCCTCGAAGCCGGGGACGACTTCGTGGTCGCCCTCTATATAGGTGAGCGGCGTGCGGTCGAACGTGGTGTCGAACACCTCTCCGTCATCGAAGCTGCCGGTGTAGTGGACGGTGACCTTGTGCTTGAGCGAGAAATCAGTCAACGGGTTGCCTCTCTGTACGCGCGAACGAGTCTCGTGCACACAAGCGTACCCGCTTTATCGTGTTTGCGCCACCTCTGCGGCCCGTCGGGGACGGGCGCGCCCTAGAACCCGTTGCGCTCCGCGAAGCGCTCGGATGCGTCGGCGACCCCGTCGATGCCCTCCGCCCAGGCGGCGAAGTCGGGCGTGTCGGCGATGATGCCGTCGGCCTCCCAGACGGCTTGGTGCGAGCGCTCCCACGCCTCCCGCACCCGATAGGGCCGAACGGGCAGGTACGGGGTCAGGTAGGTGGGGTTCAGCAGGAAGAAGGTCCCGCCGTCGCAGCGCCCGGCGAAGTCCCGCAGCGCCCTGCGCGCGCTCTTGCTCCGTCCGAGCTTGTAGAGCAGCAGGGTGCGCCCGAGCAGGTACCAGGGGGAATCTTCGATATGCTCGATGCCGGCCTCCTCCGCGCAGGAGAAGAAGCCGTCCTCGTCCTCGAGCCGCGCGAGCGCGAGCAGGAGGGTGCCCGCGGCGAAGTTGTCGTATCCGCGCGAGCGCATGACCGTGCGCGCCGCCCTCGCCGCGACGCGGTAGCGCCCGCTGGCAAGGCTGCCCTGCGAGATCGCCTCGACGGTATGGAGCCAGCCGATGACCTCCGGATGGACCGCCGTGAGGCGCTCCTCGTCGCCGTCTGTCCAGAAATGGGGGGCGCCGGCGGAGAAGCCGGGGAGCTCGCGCTCCAGGCGCCCGCGCGCGTCCGCCTCGAGTTCGATGAGGTCGAGCAGGCAGTCGTCCATGGGGATGTTGGCGAGCAGGATGTCGAGCAGCCTCGCGTCGGTGCAGCCGGCGTCGGTGCGCTGGATCTCGGCGAGCTGCCTGCGGGTCTCGTCGAAGAGCTCCGCGCGCCGGCGCTCGAACTCGTCGTCGGCGAGCTCCTCCATGCGCGCGAGGCGGGAGTGGAGGTTGGCGTGGACGCGCATGTATGAGACGAGGGCGCGCGCCCGGTCGCTCGAGGCGTAGGCGCCGGGATCGCGGGCGACGCGCTCGCGCAGGAGCTCGCGGGCGGCGTCGGTGAGCTGCGGATGGTCGGTGGCGTAGGTCTGTTCGAGGAAGGCGGGGACGTAGGTTGCCGGGTCCATCAGTTGCCACCTCCATGGCGTCCGTTCGCCCGGCGCGCGGCGGCGCGCTCGCGCGGCCCGAGCGCGCTCAGGACGAGCTCGTGGTTGCAGATCCAGGTCGCGAAGCAGGCGGCGTCCGGCCCCCCGATTCCCTCTTGGAGCAGCGGGGTCGCCTCGCTGATGGCGAGCACCAGCTCGTCGTCGCTGCCGGGGACGACGTTGACGCGCGAGAAGAGCCCCTCGGGGAGCTCGACCTGCACGAAGAGGCTTTGGGCGGCATGCGGCGCGCTCTTGACGAGCCGTCCCAGGACGCGCTCGGCCGCCGCCATGTCGTAGCTGCGGTAGGCGGCGCTCAGCCGCGCGATCAGCATCCAGAAGTCCTGGTCCGCCGCGACCGCGGTCCCGGTGGTGAAGGCGAGCTCATGCGTGCGCTGGAACTCCTCGAGCTCCTCCTCGTCCGCCTCGAGCTTGGCGAGCGCCAGCAGGGCGGTGCGGCGGACGTCGCCGGGATCGTGCGGCGCCGCGGAGAGGCAGTCGAGGGCGGCTTGGAGCGACAGTCGGTACTGCCCGGATATCAGCGCCTGGGCGGCGAGCGAGCCGAGCCATCGCAGATAGGGGCGCCGCCCCAGGTCGGCGGCGAATTCGCGCGAGTAGGGGTCGTCCGCGGCCGCCGCGAGCCGCTCGACGTCTTGCTCTATGGCGGGGCGGTTGTCGACAAGGTAGGAGACGTAGGCCTCGTTGGAGGGCGCGGTGCAGGCGGCGAGCATGCGCTGCGCGTCCCAGTTGCCCGCATCGAGCTCGACCGCCTCGCGCAGCAGGTCCTCGACGGCATCCTCCTGCTGCTCGAGCTCGGTCTCGTCGGTCATGAAGGGTATGGTGTAGTCGGCGATCTCAGCGGCTCGCGCGACCAGGTGGAAGGACCGGTCGCGGTCCGTATGGATGAGGCGAGCCGGATCGCCCCGATAGGCGTCCATGCGCCGCTCTATGAAGGCGGCGTCCTCGAGGGGGAAGACGTTCTCCCTGCGCATGTCCTCCAATATGAGGCGCAGGCAGTCTTCCTGAATGGGGTCGAAGGCCAAGGGGCGCCTCCTTTCGTGCGTCTGTTCGTGCCGTACAGTGTACCCCGACCGCGAAAGGCTAGGCGAGGGAGGTGGCCTGCGCCTCGTCCTCGACGATCTCGATCACGACGCCGTGCGGCAGGCAGACGATCTGCTCGCCCGCCGACGAGATCGGGTCGTGGTCGGCGCAGACCTGGTTGTGGCAGTTCGACTCGATGACGTCGACCTCTCCATCGTGGATCGAGACGGTGTTGGTGCCGACCTCGGCGTCCGCGCCCAGGCCCGTGCCAGGGGTCTCCACGACGTAGCGCGCATCGGAGTCGAGCGCGTCGACGCGGCGGAAGCCGTCCTTCGATTGGCAGACGACCACCAGGCCGTCGGGCTCTTCGGCCGTTGTACCGGAATCCAGATACCACCAGCCCCCCGCCATCGCGGCGAGCGCTAGGATCGCGAGGAGCGCCTTGTCTCCCGATTTGAGCTGACTGGCCATGTTACCTCGTGTTACGTCATCGGGTCCGCGAGGGCCTCTCGGTTTGCCGTGGCTGACTTTGCGAATATTCGCGCCACGCCGCACCGTTGGGATTAGAATATACGCAGCATTGCAGGTTTGCCTGCGAATCATGCGTTTCGGTCCAAACGGAGCCGTTTGGGTGCTCCGTTTAATATACAGGCTCTAGGAGGGCCTGTGGAGTGGAGGCATTGAATGGGACGTTTTACCAATCCTCGCGATCTGTATTTCGGTGAGGGTGCCCGCCATGAGGTGAAGAACCTCAAGGGCGAGCGTGCCATGATCGTCACCGGCGGCGGTTCCATGCGCCGCGGCGGCTTCCTGCAGGACGTCGAGGCCGACCTCAAGGAGGCCGGGTTCGAGGTCGAGATCTTCGAGGGCGTCGAGTCCGACCCGTCCGTCGAGACGGTCATGAAGGGCGCCAAGGCCATGGAGGCCTTCCAGCCCGACTG
>USLT01000041.1 GCA_900555585.1 uncultured Collinsella sp. | reverse complement strand
TTCCAGCCGGGCAGCTCCTCGTAGACGGGGACGGCCTTGGCGAAGCGGGCCTCGTGCTCGGGAACCGTGGTGTAGCGCTCGCCATCGACCTCGTAGGCCACGCAGACCTTGATGGTGTCGAACTCGGAGAGCACGTCGAGCTTGGTCAGCGCGATGTCGGTCAGGCCGTTGACGCGCGCGGCGTAGTTGGCGATGACGCCGTCGAACCAGCCGCAGCGGCGACGGCGGCCGGTGGTCACGCCGTACTCGGCGCCGACCTCGGTCAGCACGCGGCCGGGGCCCTCCTCGAAGGGCAGCTCGGTCGGCATGGGGCCGGAGCCGACGCGGGTGATGTAGGCCTTCATGATGCCCAGCACGCGGTCGATGTTCTTCATGCCGACGCCCGATCCGGTGACGGCGCCGCCGGCGGTGCAGTTGGAAGAGGTGACGAACGGATAGGTACCGTGGTCGATATCGAGCAGCGTCGCCTGGGCGCCCTCGAAAAGGATGGACTTGCCGGCCTCGACGAGGTCGTTCAGCAGGATGCCGGTCTCGCAGATGTAGGGGCGCAGGCGCTCCGCCATGGGCAGGTAGACCTCGCAGATCTGGTCGACGGTGTAGGTCGGCATGCCGTAGATCTTCTCGAGCTGCGCGTTGGCGCGGGCCAGCGCGACGGCCAGCTTGGCGCGGAAGGTCTCCTCGTCGAGCATGTCCTGCATCCGCAAGCCGACGCGGGCCATCTTGTCCTGGTAGCACGGGCCGATGCCGCGCTTGGTGGTGCCGATGTTGGCATCGCCCAGCGAGGCCTCGAAGGCCCCGTCGAGGTCCATGTGGTAGGGCATGATGACGTGCGCGTTGCCCGAGACCTTGAGGTTGGCGGTGGAGATGCCATCGCGCTCGAACATGTCGATCTCCTCGAGCAGGACCTCGGGGTTTACGACGCAGCCGTTGCCGATCACCGAGATGCAATCGGGGTACATGATGCCCGAGGGCACCTGGTGCAGGCCGTACTTCCTGTCACCGACCACGATGGTGTGTCCCGCGTTGTTACCGCCCTGATAGCGTACGACGCAGTCGAAATCCGGCGCGATCAGGTCGCAGATCTTGCCCTTGCCCTCATCGCCCCACTGGGTACCGACCAACACTGCCGACGTCATGACTACTCCTCATAGAATCGTTTTCATGGAGGCACACCCTCCAGCGTTCCTATTATAGGCACAGGTACGCCGAACAAGGACCTCACACGGTATCTGCGCTATTTGCCCGGCAAAGGGCGCGGCGCGCCCTACTCGTCTGCGTGCTCGTTGAGCTCGTAGAACTTCGTCGAGGACGGCAGGAAGACCAGGTCGACGTCGCCGATGGGACCGGAACGGTTCTTCGCCAGGACGATCCGCGTGATGCCCTCGTCGGGGCGGTCGTCGCGGGCGGCCTCCTGCTCGGAGCTCGAGCGGTCCAGGAACATGACGATGTCGGCGTCCTGCTCGATCGAGCCCGATTCGCGCAGGTCGGACAGCTGCGGGCGCTTGCCCGTTCGGCTCTCGACCTGACGGGAGAGCTGGGACAGCGAGATGACGGGGACCTTGAGCTCCTTCGCCATGATCTTGAGGGCTCGCGACATCTCGGAGACCTCGACGGCGCGCGACTCGGCGCGGCGCCCGGCGGGCGGGCTCACGAGCTGCAGGTAGTCCAGGATGATGATCGCGTGCTCCTTGTTGTGCAGCATGCGGCGGGCCTTCGCGCGCATCTCGGTGATGGTCGTGCCCGGGGTGTCGTCGATGAGGATGTCGAGCTTGGACAGCTCCTGCGTCGCCTCGTTGATGTTGGCCCACTCCTGGGGCGAGATGCGGCCCGTGCGGAAGTGCGACATGTCGACCTGCGCATGGGCGCAGATCAGGCGCTGGGCGATTTCCTTGCCCGACATCTCGAGCGAGAAGAAGCCGACGGTGTATCCGGCCGCCGCCGCGTTGAGGGCGAGGTTCAGGGCGAACGAGGTCTTACCGACGGCGGGGCGCGCGCCGATGATGACGAGCTGGCCCTCGCGGAAGCCCATGAGCATGCGGTCGAGGCTCGGGTAGCCGGTGGGGACGCCCTGGGCGACGCCGCCGGCGGCGCAGACCTCCTCGGCCTCCTTGTAGGCCTCAACCATGAACTCGGTCAGGGGCTGGTAGGAGCTCTTCACCTCGCGTGCCGTGACGGACAGCAGCATGCTCTCCGCGCGCTCGATGACCTCCTTGGTGTCGGTCGGAGCGTTGTAGGCGAGCGCGTTGATCTGGTTGGTGGCGCCGATGATCTCGCGGAGCATCGAGTCGCGCCGGACGATCCCCGCATGGTGCTGCCAGCTGACCAGCGAGAGCGTCTTGCCCATGAGCTCGAGGATATAGGCCTCGCCGCCCACGGACTCGAGCTTGTTGATGGAGTTGAGGTAGTCGATCAGGGTGATGGCGTCGATCGGCATGCTGCGATCGTACATGTCGTGCATCGCCATGAAGATCGTCCTGTGCGTGGGGCGGTAGAAGTCGTCGGGGACCAGCTCGACGAGGGCCTCCTCGACGACCTCGCCGCTCAGCAGCATCGCGGCGAGGACGTTCGCCTCCGCCTGGATGTTATTGGGCGGGGTGAGCTGCGCGCCGCGGTCTGTGACGCCGGCGGAGCCCCATCCGTTTTCGCTCATCGCGTCCATCGTGCTCCTTCATGGTCTCGCGCCGACGATTCGGCTCATGCGGCTTTTCATTATCATGCGATGCGGCGAATCGGGCAACAGCCGCAGCCGGCTTCATCTCGACGGCGTGGCGAGCAGGCACGAAGCGAAGGCGACCACTCTTGTCAAGCTCCGACCTTGCTCCGAGAACCTGGGGTTTTGCAGATTTCCCACCGACCGGGTAAAACCCCTGTGTCGATTGGCTGGGAAAATGACGGTTTTCCACGTTTTCCACAGTTTGCTGTTCATAGAAAAATAGTTTTCCACAGCCAACCAATTACCTGGCGTTATTCACTATTTACCTTAAACTTGCAGGTTGCTTACCCGATACATCTGTGAAGAAGCAGTGAAATACCTGGTAGATGCTTTGTAAATATACAACGCGCAGGTAAACGGTAAAGGTGAGCTTGAAGGTTCCCATACAAAAGGCGAGTGGTCGCAGATTCCTGCAACCAGCAGCATGCATGCCGGGCTGTGGAAAGCGGGGGGCGTCGCGCGGCGGCCTAGTACCCGAGCGCCTGCAGGCCGAACATCACCACGGTCAGGACGGTGATCAAGATGATGGTGCCCCAGGTGAGGACGTTCCAGGCGCGGCCGTTGCGATACTTGCCCATGATGTGCTTGTCCTGGGCGATGAAGACCAGGAAGACGAGGAGGACGGGCAGCAGCACGCCGTTGATGACCTGCGCGCTCATCATGATCTGGAAGAGGTCGACGCCGGGCATGATGACCAGCAGCGCCGAGGCTGCGATGACGGCGGTGATGATGCCGCGATAGACCGGGGCCTCGTCCCAGCTGCGGTCGGCGCCGCGCTCCCAGCCGAACGCCTCGCAGATGGCGCTCGAGGTGACGCCGGGCAGCACGCATGCCGCCAAGAAGCTCGCGGCGACCAGCCCCGAGGCGAAGAGGATCGTGGAGAACTCGCCGGCGATGGGCTCGAGCGCGAGCGCGGCGTCGGCCGCGTCGGCGACCTCGATGCCCGCGGGATGCAGGACGGCGCCGGTCGTCACGATGATGAACCACGCGATGGCGCAGGCGATGATGGAGCCGGTGGCGGTGTCGATGCGCTGAAGGACGATACCGTCCTCGTCGATGTTCTTGTCGACCACGTTGTTCTGCGCCAGGAAGATCATCCAGGGCGCGATGGTGGTGCCGATGGTGGCGACGAGCAGGGAGACGTACTGCGGCTCGTTCACCAGATGGGGCGTGACCGTCGCCATGGCTACCTCGCCCCAGTTGGGGCCGGCCAGGAACGCCGCGACGATGTAGGTGACGAAGACGCAGCTCACCAGCAGCAGGATCTTCTCGATGCGACGGAAGCTGCCCGACATGGTGAGCATCCAGACCAGGAGCGCCACCAGAGGGACCGACACCGTCTTGGGCACGCCGAAGAGCGCCAGGCCGCTCGCGATGCCCGCGAACTCGGAGATGGTCACGGCGGTGTTGGCGATCAGCAGGGCGGCCATCGCCAGCGCGCTCTTACGCACGCCGAACTTCTCGCGGATGAGCGAGGCGAAGCCCTTGCCCGTCACGCAACCGCACCTCGCCGCGGTCTCCTGCACCACGATGAGGAGCAGCGCCATCACGGGCAGCATCCAAAGCGTCCCGTAACCATAGCTCGCACCCGCGCTGGAGTACGTCGCGATGCCGCCCGCGTCGTTGCCCGAGAGGGCGGCGAGCAGGCCCGGGCCCATGGCTCCGAGCACGGTGGCGACGGTCAGTTTCTGCTTGGTCTCTTGTTGCATCGACGATCCGCCACCCTACAGCAACGGCGCGGCGCCGAGCACCGTGTACGCCAGGGCGGTGACGAGCACCGCCGCGAAGGTCAACGAGGTTCCCGAGGTGCCGCGGTCGCGCTCCTCGCCGCGGACGAGCACGGCGAAGTAGATCACGGCGCTCGCGTAGGTAGCGGCGATGACCAGCGCGGCGCTGCGGAAGCAGGCCAGATAGGTCAGGATGGCGTCGGGCTGCGCAGCGGCGAACAGCGTGGTCGCCATGAGCTCGCCGCACAGGTACACGACGGCCGCCAGCACCAGGCCGATGAAGGTCGACTTCACGAAGAAGCCCAGATACGGCCGCGGCTCGTCCTCGCGCTCGTCGTACTCCAGGAAGCTGTTCTTGACGAAGGCCGTCATGCGCATGGCGGCGAGCAGCACCACCGGCATGATCGAGATCGGCATGAGGGCGTAGAGGCCCTGCCCCGTTATGATGCCCGTCACGTCAGCCGTGGGCGCGATACCCTCCGGAGCACTCACCGCGATGGCGGCGATGGCGCACGCGGCTATGGCCCAGACGACGATCCAGTACTGGCGCTGCGCGAACCACACGAAGGAGTGCGCGGACTCGCCCGTGGTCGACTCGCCGGAGGAGAGGCCGGCGATCTGCAGGTCCTCCTGGTGCTCCTCGGCGATGACGTCCATGGCGTCGTCGAAGGTGACGATACCGAGCATGTGGCGGTTCTCGTCGCAGACCGGGATCGCCACCAGGTCGTACTTGGTCATCTCCTCGGTGACCTGCTCCTGGTCCAGATCGGGCGCGACCCAGACGACATCGCGGTACGCCAGGTCGGAGAGCCGGTCGTCGCGCTCGGCGACGATCAGCGTGCGCAGGGACAGCACGCCGGTCAGCATGCCGGAGGGATCGGTGGTGTAGACGTAGTAGACGCTCTCGAAGTCGTCATCGAGCTTGCGGATGGCGTCGATCGCGTCCTGCACGGTCGCGGTGGACGGAAGCGCCACGAAGTCGCTCGTCATGATGCGGCCCGCGGTGTCCTCCTCGTAGCCGAGCAGGTTGCGGATCGCCTTCTCCTCCTTCACGCCCATGAGGCGCAGGAGCTTCTCCGCCTTCTCGTTGCCGAGCTCCTCGATGAGCTCGACGGCGTCGTCGGGGTCCATGAGCGCGAGCATCGACGAGGCGTCGCGATCGGTCATGCCCTCGAGCATCTCGGCGACGAGCTCGTCGTCATCGAGCTCCGCGATCGCCTCCGCCGCCTGCGCGGTGTCGAGCTGGGCGAAGACCTGGCTGCGCAGCCTCGGGTCGAGCTGCTCGATGATGTCGGCGATATCGGCGGGATGCAGCTCGTCGAGCGTCTTATGCGAGACGGAGAGCTTGATGTTCTGGGTCGAGCGCTCGAGCAGGTCCATGTAGGACCAGGCGATGATATCCTCGCCGAGCGGTTTGCCCAGCGCCTTCGCGATGCGCTCCACGGCGCGCTCGAGCGCGGGATGGATCGCGCGGAGCAGGCCGCGCGCGCCGACCTCCGCGCCGAGCAGGCGCAGCTGCAGCTGGTTCTCGCCCGAGACGGAGAACTTGATATCGTTCACGCGGACGACCTTCATGCCCTGCGTGTCGACGATCTGCTTGTTGAGGATGTCGCGGGCCAGCAGCACCTCGTCGGGCTGCAGGTACGAGAAGCGGATATCGGTATCCGGGCAGTTGAGGTGGACGCCCGTGTCGTCGACATGGTCGACGTACTTGCGCCAGCTGATCATGAATGGGGTCTTGCCCGGGCCCTGGAACGCCAGGGACGTCACATGGGGGAAGACCTCGCCCGTGGCGATGCCGAAATCATTGACGATGCCGAGCTTCTCGCCGTTCACATCGAGAACGGGAAGCCGAAGCATCTCGGATAGGTAGTTCATAGTGCTCCTTCGCCAATACGCTCGCAAAGTGTATGGGACG
>USLT01000040.1 GCA_900555585.1 uncultured Collinsella sp. | reverse complement strand
CCTCGTGGCCGAACATCTGACGGAAGGCCAGGCGACCGATACGACCGAAGCCGTTAATAGCAACCTTTACTGCCATTGTGTCTCCTTTCGTTAGGTCCCCGCGAACTCCCTGTCCGCCGTTGAGACCCACAAACTAACCACTCACCAAATATACCTTTTTTCTGGGGCGAATAACGCGAAATTGGAAAGTTTCAATTCCGAAAGACGATAAAAAGCGTTTCAAATTGCCTGCTATTGGTCATATTGAACCGTTTCATCGTACAAATCACATTGTATTGTCCTTGTCAAGTAGCTTTTCGAGACGCAGCACGCGGTGGTAGAGGGCCGACTTGGAGAGCGGGGGCTCGGCCAGCTCGCCGAGGTCGCGCAGCGAGAGGTCGGGGTTTCGCTCCCGCAGCAGGCAGAAGTCCTCCAGCGCCTGGGGCAGGTCGCGGCGCAGCCCCCTGCGCTCGAGCTCCGCGATGAGCTCGAGCTGGCGCTGAGCGGCGCCGGCGCTGCGCGTCTGGTTGGCTACCTCCGCGTTGACGCGACGGTTGACGTCGTTCTTGACCGACTTGACGGCGCGCGCCTCCTCGATCTCCGCGACGGAGCGCCGCGCGCCGACTGCCACGAGAAGCCGCTCGATATCCTCGGCGCTCTTGATATAGACGGCGAAGGAGCCGCGCCGCGCGTTCACGCGCGCCCTGACCCCGAGCGTGCCGATAAGGTCCGCCAGCGCGCGGGCGAACTCCTCCCCCTGCACGGCGATCTCGAGATGGAAATCCCCCTTGGGATCGGCGACGAATCCGCCGGCGATCAGGGCGCCCCTGATATAGGCGAGCTTGCAGCACGGCCTCGCGACCACATGGTGCGGGACGCCGCGGACCAGCCCTCCCTGGCGGTCGAGGATCCCGAGCAGGACCAGCGCCTTGTCGAGGTCGGGCTGGTCCGGAAGGGCGATCAGGTAGTTCCTGACCTTATGGAGGACGGACCTGCGGACCGTGAACTCGGTCTTCAGCTTCAAGATCTTGTGCGTGAGGCCGATCATGGTGCGCGCGACGGCGCCGGTCTCGGTGGCGACTTGGAGCCGGTAGCGACCCGGACCGGCTATGGAGAGCGTCCCGCAGACCCGGGCCAGGGCGGCGAGCGTCGCCAGGTCGCAGTACTCGCAAGAGGGTTCGGTTCGCGAGAGCTCGTCTCGCACCTCGGCGCTGAACGACATCTCCCCCACCACCTCGAGCAACGCGTCCGCGAGCCTGCGGACGTCATGAACCGCCGGGGAGCCGGCGCCGGTGAAATCCCTCGCGAGCACGCATGGCACGGCGGAGTCCAGCCAGGACCCGTCCCCCGCGTCGATGCGGATCGGACCGAAGGGCGCGTCCTTGGCGCGCTCGATGTCCTCCCTCGACACCACGCCCCCGCCGGCCGCGTCCCCGGCCGCGATAGCGTCGATCGCCGCGCGCTTCCACGCGTAGGGCTCATAGGGGTACACGAACTCGTCCCGAGACGGCGCATGCACCAAAACGACGTCGATGGCGCCGTCCAGGCCGCACGCGAGCAGGGCGCGCACGTGGTCGGCGACCGAGAACCCGCTGGTCTCGCCCAGGGAATCTATCTTGGGGGCGACGAAGACGCGCTTTGCCCGCGTGTCGCGCAGGGCGTCGCGGATCTCGGACACCAGGATGTTCGGCATGATGGAGGTGAACAGCGATCCGGGGCCGAGCACGACGAGGTCGGCCCCGAGGATCGCGTCGACGGCGTCGCCGTTGGCATGGACGCCCTCCTGGTCGAGCCACACGCTCTCATAGGGGGCCGCGCCGTAGGAGATCCGAGCCTGCCCGTGGACCACGTCCCCCGCGACGGTGCGTCCCGAGAGGCTTACGAAATCGAGGGTCGAGGGATGGACGCGGCCGACGCATCCGAGCAGGGACTCGCAGGTGCGCGTCGCGTCGATGAAGGAGTCCGTCTCCTTCGCCAGCGCGACGAGCAGCAAGTTGCCGAGCGCGTGGTCGTCGATCGACGCGAAGCGGTGGGCGAAGGCTCGCGCCAACGGGGCGTCCGGGTCGGCGGCGAGGGCGGAGAGGCACTTGCGGACGTCCCCCGGCGGCACCACGTGCTCGCGCTCGCGCAGAAGGCCCGTAGAGCCGCCGTCGTCGGCCATGGCGACGACCGAGTCGATGCGCGCGCCCATGAGGCGCAGCGCGCGTATGGTCTGCGGCTGACCGGTTCCTCCGCCGATCGAGACCGCCCTGATCGCGTCTCCCATCTTCCCGCTAGCCCCTGACGTTGGCCTTCGCGAGGTCGCGATGGGAGGTCGAGACATGGTACTGGTGGCCCTCGAGGTAGCGCGCGGTCGCCTCCGCGATCGCGACGCTGCGGTGCTGCCCGCCCGTGCAGCCGATCGCTATGGAGAGCTGGGGCTTGCCCTCGGCGACGTAGCCCGGCATCACGGCGTCGAGCAGCTTGAACCAGGCGACGAGGAATTCCCTGGTCTTGGGGTGCTCCAGCACGAAATCGGACACCTTCGCGTCGAGGCCGGTGAGCGTGCGCATCTCCGGGTCGTAGAAGGGGTTGGGCAGGAAGCGCACGTCGATCATGAGGTCGGCCTCGACCGGCATGCCGTGCTTGAAACCGAACGAGAACACGTGGACGTCCATGAGCTGCTGGTCGGCGAGCTCGGAGAAGGCGGTGCGCAGGCGCTTGCGAAGGGTCGCCGTCCGCATGCGGCTGGTGTCGATCACCATGTCGGCGCGGTCGCGGATGCTCGAGAGCGCCACGCGCTCGCGCTGGATCGCGTCGGCCGTGGTGTCGCCGCGCTTGGCCAGCGGATGGCGCCGGCGGTTCTCGCTGTACCTGCGGATGAGGACCTCGTCCGATGCCTCGAGGAAGACGACCTTGCACGTCATCTCGTGATCGTTCAGGGTCTGGATCGCATCGAGCAGCTCGTCGAAGAGACCCTGGCTGCGCAGGTCGCTCGTGACGCACAGGTGGCGCCCGACGCCCGTGTTGATGCCGATGATCTGCGCGAGCTGCAAGATCAGGCTCGGCGGCAGGTTATCGATGCAGAAGTAGCCCATGTCCTCGAACACGTGCATCGCCTGCGTACGGCCCGAGCCGGACATGCCGGTGATGATGACGATGTCTGGCACGCGGTCGGCGAGCTCGGCCGTCGTGATGTCGGAGCGTTCTGTCATGCTGGCCTCCCCTTGCTGTCTTCTCGACGCTCAAGTATACCCGTCGACGACGCGATGGAGACGCGCGGCGCCGTGGAGATGGGCACGGGGGGCTCCATGGGGCGCGAAGCGCCCGTCCGCGCGCCGGAGGGCATGCGGACGGGCGCTGAAGGACCGCTCTGGGGAGAGGCCGACCCCTACTTCCTGGCGGCGCGCGAGGACGCGATGGCGCCCGTGACGAGTCCCATGGCGATCATCGTGACGATGGTGGCGAGCAGGGCGACGAGCGCCTTGGGGTCCCCGCCCATCGCGGAGAACACGCCGGCCTGGATGCCGAAACCAGGGTCGAGCACCGTGGCCATCATGCCCGCCTGGCAGAGCTCCTCGAGCATGGGGACCACCCCGAAGACCCCGAGGACGCCCCCGGCGCAGAAGAACAAGATGAGGCACGGGACGGGGTTGGGGAACTTGGCGAGGACGAAGACGGCCTGGGCCAAGGCGCAAAGGGCGCCGCCCAGCAGGAAAGCGAGCAGGAACGTCATGCTGATCAACTCCTAGGCGAAGATTCCCACACCGAGGGCGGTGCAGGCGAAGGCGAACACGAGGCTGAAGGCGAAGCCGCAGCCAAAGAGGAGCAGCATGACCTTGAGGGCCGCGAGGACGGCGGCGCCGAGGGACGCGCCCTTCGCCCGGGCCTCGCACATGACCTCGGTCAAGGCGGGGACGAGCCCGATGAAGGGCAGGTTGGCGCCCATGCCGCCGAACTCCGCGATCCTCGCGTAGGCGCCGGAAAGGGTGAGGAAGACGGTGACGAGACCGGCGATGAGCAGCGCGACCGCGCCGCGCAGCGCCAGGGGCACCTCGGGCGGCATGATCGCGCCCAGCGCCGTGATGATCGCCTGGATGGCCAGGCAGATGGTTCCGCCCGTGAGGAACGCGCGGGCGATGGAGGAGAGCTTCTTGTCCATGGGGATATCCTTAGTCGAGAAGAATGACGAGACTGAACCGGGAGGGCGCCGGCCGCGAGACCCCGTCCTAGTCGGCGAAGCCCGACCAGACGGGCTCGCCCGAGTACTCGAGGGGCCGCTCGATGCCGTCCAGCACCCGTCGCGCGCCGGCCGCCATGGCCTCGAGCTCGAACTCGCCCGGATAGGCGCTCACGGGGGCGATCCAGCCGCAGCGCTCGGAGATCGCGTCGACGAGCTCCTCGCTGTGCGCCATGCCGCCGCCGAGCAGGATGCCGTCGACGGCGCCGCCGAGCACGCAGGCCATCGCGCCGATCCACTTGCATGTCTGGTAGAGCATGGCGTCCCAGGCCCGCGCCGCCCGGAGGTCGCCCGCTTCCGCCATGGCGCGGACCTCGCGGGCGTCGGAGGTGCCGCACAGGCTAACGAAGCCGCCGCGCTTGAGCGTGAGCGCGCGGGCCTCCGCCGTGGAATGTCCGGCATCGAGGTAGTCGAGGACCTCGGACACCGGCAGCGATCCGCAGCGGGTCGGGGTCATCGGCCCCTCGCCCCCGACGATATCGTTCCCGTCGACCATGCGGCCGTGGTCGTGCGCCGAGACGGAGATGCCGCCGCCGATGTGGCAGACCACGAGGCGGCACTCGTCGTATCGCTTGCCGATGGAGGCGGCGTGGCGGATCGCCGTCTCCTTGAGGTTGAGCGCATGCAGGTGGACATGGCGATAGACCCCGTCCACGCCGGTCATGCGCGCGAGGTCGCACAGCTCGTCGGTATCGGGCGGGTTGACCACGAAGGAGGGCTTCCCGCCCGACACCCGCGCGAGCTCGAATGCGATCTGGCTACCCAGCTGCGCGGGATGCTGGATGCCGTTGGCGCCGCGGCGGGCATGGTCGAGCAGGACCTCGTCGATGGCGTAGGTCCCGCCCATGAGGGGCAGCAAGCCACCGCCGCGCCCCACGAAGGCGTCGACGGTCGCCAGGTCGACGCCGTTCTCGGCGAGCGCGTCCATGATCGCCGCCCGACGATACGGCATCTGCTCGGAGATTCCCCCGAACTCGGCAAGCTCCGACGCCGCATGGTCCACGGTCTTCTCGAACACCGCGCGCTCGCCCTCGAACAGCCCGACCTTGGTCGAGGTTGATCCCGGGTTAATCACCAGGACGCGCCAGTCCTTCCCCGCGCCCATGCTCACGCCACCCCCTCGATGACCGCGGCGCGGACGCAGCTCATGACCACGTTGCCGACGATCTCGTTCACGCCCGCGGAGCGCGAGCAGTCGCAGACGATCTTCCTGAAGCCCTGCAGCATGGGGCCGTACGCGTCGGCACGGGCGAATTGCTGGACGAGCTTGACGCCGACGTTGCCGACGTTGAGGTCGGGCCAGATGACGATGTTCGCGCGGCCCGCCACCTCGCTGTCGCGCCGGACCTTGCGGCCGGCGACGCGGGGGTCGACCGCGGAATCGAACTGGAACTCGCCATCGATCTTGAGGTCGGGCCGGCGCTCGTTGGCGATGCCGCGCGCCTCGACGACCTTGTCGACGAGCTCGCCCTCGGCGCTCCCGCACGTCGAATAGGACAGCAGGGCGCATCGGGGATCCCAGCCGGTAAGCGCCGCGACCGTCTCGCACGCCGAGATGGCGATGGACGCGAGCTGGCCGGCGTCGGGGTTCGCGCACACGGCGGAGTCGCCGAAGCCGAGCATGCCCCCCTCGCCTATCTCGCAGCCGGGGATATCGAAGATGCCGACGGAGCTGACGGCGTCGATGCCGTCGGCGAGGCCGATGATGGTCTGTCCGGCGAGGATCACGTCGCCCGTCGAGTGGACGATCCCCGCGAAGGTGATGTCGACGTCGTCGAGCGCCTGCATGATGAACGCGTGCTCGAGGGGCCGGGCCAGGCGGCGCGAGACGCCCTTCGCCTTGAACGGGCACGAGGGATGGGCGAGGTAGCGCTCGGCGAGCACGGCGTTAGCCGCCTCGTCGGCGATGTCGGCGACCTCGATGCCGTCGAGCGAGATGCCACGCTCGCCGGCCAGGCGGCGCAGCTCGGCGGCGTCGCCCACGAGCACGCAATCGGCGATGCCCTGGGCGGTGATCTCGGCGACGGCGCGCATCATGGTCTCGTCGTCGCCCTCGGGGAACGCGACGCGCATGCGATGGGCGCACGCGCGCTCGCGAAGCTGCTCCATCAGGCCCATGCGCTACTCCTCGATCTCCTCGGCGACGCGCTCGACGAGCTCGCCGACGGTCTTCAT
>USLT01000039.1 GCA_900555585.1 uncultured Collinsella sp. | reverse complement strand
CCGGCACCGACGATGGTGTGGAGCTCGTCGATGAACAGGATCACGCGCCCGTCGGCCTTCTCGACCTCCTTGAGCACGGCCTTCAGGCGATCCTCGAACTCGCCGCGGAACTTGGCACCGGCCACCAGCGCGCTCATGTCGAGCTCGATCAGGTCGCGATCGCGCAGCGTGCTCGGAACGTCGCCCGCGACGATGCGCTGGGCGATGCCCTCGACGATGGCGGTCTTGCCGACACCGGGCTCGCCGATGAGCACGGGGTTGTTCTTGGTCCTGCGGCTGAGCACCTGGATGGTGCGGCGAATCTCCTCGGTTCGGCCGATGACCGGATCGAGCTTGCCGGCGCGGGCGAGGTCACAGATGTTACGGCCGTACTGCTCGAGCGCCTCGAACTCGGTCTTGGAGTCCTCGCTGGTCACGCGGTCGTCTCCACGGAGCTCGGTGTAGACCTCCTCGATGCGCCCGCGCGTCACGCCCGCATCGGCCAGAACGCGGCCCGCCGCGCCCTTGTCCTCGGCGAGCGCCATGAGCAGATGCTCGGTCACGACGAAGTTGTCGTCCATCTTGGCTGCGAGCTTCTCGGCGGCGTTGAGCACGCGCGTCAACTCGTTCGACATGCCGATCTGGGCGCTGCCGCTCACCTCGGGAGCGGACTCGACCGCCTCGCGCGTCGCGCGCGCGAGCTGCACGGGGTCCGCGCCAATGCGCTCGATGATGACGGAGATGTTGCGCTCGCCGCGCTCGAGCAGCGCGTCGAGCAGATGGATCGGCTCCACCGCGCCCGCCTGGGCATCTTGCGCGATCCCGATCGCCGCCTGCAGGGCCTCCCGCGAGGTCATCGCCAGCTTATCTATCCTCATGGTTACCACCTCTCAAGCAGGCATCCGGTGAAGCGGCGGCCCGATTCAATCGAATCTGAAGCCCCTGCCGGATGCCGCAGCCGGGGGCGCCCTACGGGGCGCCCGCGTTTTCCTATCGAGAGGTATTCTTGCCGCGGCGCGCCGCGTTTATACCAATATCTAAGTCTTCATATATAAGATTTTGTGAGTCTTCTACACTCTATGAACGATCCGTCCGGCTACTCGAACAGCCGGTTGGCCCAGCGCCGAGATGCGCGCCCCTAGGGTCTAAGGGCGCGGAACCGGTTGTAGTTGACGAGGCTTCCGGCCTTGACGATATCGCGCTCCTTCTCCGTCATGGCATCGATGGATAGCGAGATCCGCTCGACGCTTCCGCCGCGCACCACGAATGCCTCGATATCGGAGGCGTCGCCATCGACGCGCTCGCGTATACCGGGCACGAAGATATGGTCGCCCACCTCGAAGGTCGGCTCGCCCGACAACCGGAAGGGCAGCATACCCCAGTTCATGACGTTGGAGCGATAGCGCTTGGTCGCGTACTCGCCCGCTATGTTGGCGAGCCCGCCCAGGACCCGCTGGCAGCTCGCCGCCTGCTCGCGCGCCGATCCGTCTCCGGGCTTGCGGGCGTAGAGCACGCTGCCGTACTCGGTCGCGCTCGGATCGGCGGGCACGCCCGCGGCGGAGAGCGCGCCGAAGACGCACGCGAGCTCGGGGTCGATCGCGGTCAGGTCCGCCTCGCCGGCGACGCGGCGCTTCTCGATCGCATCGACGGCCTCGCTGCGCCCGACGTAGCCGGGGTCTCGCCTGCTGAGCGCGAAGCGCGCCAAACCGAGCGGATTCGAACGATACGAGCTCGTCTCGCCCGAGGGAATCAGCTCGTCCGTCGTGGTGACCGGGTCCATGATCTTCGAGCACACCTTGAGCAGAATGTCGTCGGCGAGCGGCTCCATCACCGGCCACGGCTTGATATTGGGGCCCTCGGTCAGCTCGGCATCGGCCCGGGCGCGTCCGAACCCCCGGTACACGCGCCTGTCGTAGGGCGCGGAGTCGAAATGGTAGGGAGCGGACTCGTCCCAAGTTCCCTCCGGCAGGTCGGTCGCGGAGGTCAGCAGGCCGCCGTTCGCGGCGGTCGCCGCGATCGAGCGCGCGTCCATGAGGGCGACGGCGGAAAGCTGGCCGTCGCCGGGCTTAGAACCCTCGCGATTGGGGAAGTTGCGCGTGGTATGGCGGATGGAGAGCCCGTTGTTCGCCGGCGTGTCCCCCGCGCCGAAGCAAGGCCCGCAGAACGCCGTGCGGACCGTCGCTCCGGCCTCCATAAGGTCCGCCATGTAGCCGCGACGGGTCAGCTCCAGCGCCACCGGCTGGCTCGCGGGATAGACAGACAGGGAGAACTCCCCGTTGCCCGTGTCGGCGCCCTTGAGCGCGCGCGCCGCCTGGACGACGTTGCCGAAGTTGCCGCCGGAGCACCCCGCGATCACGCCCTGCTGCACGCGCAGGCGGCCGCCCTCGACCTTATCGAGCAGCGACAGCCCCGCCGCTCCGCCGGCGATGCGGGCCGCCTCCGCCTCGACCTCGCGCAGGATGTCGACGAGGTTCTCGTTGAGCTCGGAGATCGGGAGCGCGTTGGAGGGATGGAAGGGCAGGGCGATCATGGGCTCGATGCGCGAGAGGTCGACCTCGACGCAGCCGTCGTAGTACGCAACGCGCGCGGGCTCGAGCTTGCGGTAGTCGCCCTCGCGGCCATGCTCGGCGAGGAAGGCGCGCGTGTCCTCGTCCGTCGCCCAGATCGAGGAGAGGCACGTCGTCTCCGTGGTCATCACGTCGACGCCGTTGCGATAGTCGGTGCCCATGCTCGCGATACCCGGGCCGACGAACTCCATCACCTTGTTCTTCACGTAGCCGCACGCGAAGACGGCCCGGATGATCGCGAGCGCGACGTCGTGCGGCCCGACGCCCGGGCGCGGGTCGCCCGTCAGGTAGACCGCGACGACATCGGGATAGGGGATGTCGTAGGTATCGCGCAGGAGCTGCTTGGCGAGCTCGCCGCCGCCCTCGCCCACCGCCATGGTGCCCAGGGCGCCATAGCGCGTATGGGAGTCCGATCCCAAGATCATCTTGCCGCAGCCGGCGAAGCTCTCGCGCATGAAGGAATGGATGACGGCCTGATGGGCGGGGACGTAGATGCCGCCGTACTTCTTGGCCGCGGAGAGGCCGAATACGTGGTCGTCCTCGTTGATGGTGCCACCGACCGCGCACAGGGAGTTGTGGCAGTTGGTGAGGACGTAGGGCAGCGGGAACTCGGTCATGCCCGAGGCGCGCGCCGTCTGGATGATGCCGACGTAGGTGATGTCGTGGCTCGCCATGGCGTCGAAGCGGATCTTGAGCACCGAGGGGTCGCCGGACGCGTTATGCGCCTGCAGGATGCCGTAGGCGATCGTCCCGCGGCGCGCGGCCTCCGGCGACTCCGAGATGCCGCGGGCGGCCGCCTCGGCGGCGGGGACGATCTCGCGCCCCTCGCGCAGGAACACGCCTCCGTCGCAGACCTTGACCATTCGCGCCTCCACTCCGCCCGCGCGCCGCGCGGGCCTCGACCGGGATCGGGACAACTAGAGCTGCTATTGTCCTACATACCGAGGGCCCCATGGACGGCGAAGTCGATATTCACTTTATCTTGCTAGAGCATGTACGGCGCCCTACTCCGCAAGGCGCCCCATGATGTAGTCGTAGTTGGCCCGCCTATGCGGGAGCGTGCAGGAGCTGCAGTCCTTTACGGCGTCGTCGCCCTCTCCGATATAGGAGAAGTTGCCGCCGCAGTCCTCGCCGAGCCGGTAGAGCGGGCAGAAGCAAAAGAGGCAGTTGAGCTCCTCGGCGGGCATGTCGTGGCAGGGGTAGAACTCGCATGCGGCATGGTTGAAGAACTTGTAGCGCTCGGTCATCGCCCCTCCTTTCGCTGGGAACGCGGGCGCGCGGCCCGCATGGGACCGCGCGATCGCATGACGCGCTATAGGGAGCCCCCGCCCAGCAGGCCGCGCAGCACCTGCTCGGGATTGGCGCTCCCGTCGCGGGGCGCGAGGGCGGTGATGCGCTTCTGCATCTTGAGCTCGTGCAGCTCCTCCTGGGCCCGGCGCAGCTGCTCGCGCAGCTTCTCGTTCTCGCGCTCGCGCTCCTCGGCGCGCTCCTTCATATCGAGGATGCGCACGACACCCGCGAGGTTGATGCCCTCGTCGGTGAGCTGGTTGATCAGCTCCAGGCGCTCGATATCGCTTTGCGAGTACAGGCGCGTGTTGCCGCCGGAGCGCTTGGGGTTCACCAGGCCCTTGGACTCGTACACGCGCAGCGTCTGCGGGTGCATGCCCGTGAGCTCCGCCGCCACGCTGATCATGTAGAGCGGCTTGTCGCGTCCTTCCTGGGACATGGCGATCCCCGTCCTTCCCCTGCCGTCGTGCGGCATCGATGGGCCGGGCGCCCCTGCCCGCGCAGCGGGTTGGGCGCCGGCCCATGAAACAACTTACCTGCGCTAGATGGTAGCGCGATAGCGGTCGACCTTCTCGCGGTAATCCCGCTTGTCGGCGTCGCGCAGCGTCTCGAGCGCATCGCGCTCGGCATCGCTCAGGCGCGTGGGCACCTGCACCGCGATCTTGACGAGCAGCGCACCCGTGCGGCCGCGATGCTTGACGTCGGGGGCGCCCATCTCCTTGAATCGGAAGGTCTTGCCCGCCTGCGTGCCCGCGGGAACCTTCAGGCGCACCGTCGCGCCGCCGGGCGTCGGCACGTCGACCTGGCAGCCGAGCGCGGCCTCGTACGCCGAAATCGGCAGCTCCATGACCACGTCGGCGCCCTTGCGCTTGAAGAGCGGATGCTCCTCGACGTGGACGGTCACCACGAGGTCGCCGCGCTCGCCCCCGGCGGTACCGTACTCGCCGCGGCGCTTATAGCGCAGCTTGTCGCCGTCGTTGGCGCCGGCGGGCACCGAGACGACGATCGTCTGCTGCTCGTTGGTCGACGGGATCCGGTAGCTGACCTTGTGCGTCATGCCGCGGAAGGCGTCCTCTGCCGACACGTCCACGGTAAGCGACAGGTCGCTGCCCTTGCGGCTACGGGAGCGCTGGCCCGCGTAGCCGCCGTAGCCGCCCGCCGAGCGTCCCCAGTCCGTCCCGAAGGCGCCCTCTCCGCGCAAGATGCTATCGAAGATGTCGCCCCACGGAGCGCCCTGCGCCCCGCCGGCGTATCCGTAGCCGCCCGCTCCGCCGGGGACCCCCCCGAACATCAGGAGCTGGTCGTACTCCTTGCGCTTCTTGGGGTCCGAGAGCGTGTCGTACGCCTCGCTGATCTCTTTGAACTTCGCCTCGTCGCCGCCCGCGTCCGGATGGTGCTTCTGGGCCAGCTTTCGAAACGCCGTCTTGATCTCTTTGTCGGAGGCGTCGCGAGACACGCCGAGGACGTCGTAGAAGTTCTTACCCTGTGGCATCGTCTGCCTCCCTTCGTAGATTCACCCCGCTTCCCGGCTCGCGCCACGGGGCGATCGCTTCGATATGCGAAAGGGGCGCGCCTTCGATGTCGGCGCGCCCCGCTCTCATGCCTGCTACTCCTCGGAAGACCCCTCGGTCTCCTCGGGCTGCTCGGCGGGCTCGGGCGCCGGGCGCTTCTCGCCGCCGTAGGTCACGGTGACCATGGCGGGGCGAAGAACCTTGCCGCCCATGCGGTAGCCCTTCTGGTACACGTCGTTGACGGTCTCGTCGTACTGGGACGTGTCCTCGACACGGCCCACCGCCTGGTGGACGTTGCAGTCGAAGGCCTCTCCCGCCGGGTCGATCACCTCGGCGCCCTCGTGCTCGAGGACGCCCATGATCTTCACCCGGACGGCGTCGACGCCGTCGACGAACTGCTCGAAGCTCTCGCTGAGCTCCTGGCTGCGGGCGTGCGCCAGCGCGCGCTCGATATCGTCGATCGCGGGCAGCAGCGCCACGATGAGCTTCTCGGTGGCGCGCTCGCGCTCCTCGTTGCGCTCGCGGGCGGTGCGGCGACGGTAGTTCTCCCAATCGGCCTGCAGGCGGGCATGGCGCTCGACCGCCTCCTTGGCGGACGCCTCGGCGGCCTCCTTGGCGGCCAGCGCCTCCTCGAGCTCGCCGCGGACCCGGGAGACCTCCTCCTGGACCTTCTCGAACTTGAGCTTGAAGTCGTTGTCGGCTGCCTCCTCGCCGGCGCGGATGGCTGCCTCGACCATTTCCTCCTCAGTCATGGCCGGGGCGTCCGCCTCGGGATCGGCTTCCTCGATGACCTCTGCCTCGACGGACGTTACGGTCTCTTCCTCGGTCTCGGGCGCCTTCACGTCTTCGGCCGACTCGACGGGGATCTTCACGTCCTGCTCCTTATCGTGGGACATCATTAGTTGTTGGACTCGTCGTCGACGACCTCGTACTCGGCGTCGACCACGTCGTCATCGGAGGAGGAGGCATCGGCACCGGCCGCCTGCTGGGCGTCGGCGTAGACCATCTGGGCGAGCTCGTAGGCAACGGACTGCAGGTTCTCGCCAGCGGACTTGATGGCGTCCACGTCGGAGCCCTCGAGGGCCT
>USLT01000038.1 GCA_900555585.1 uncultured Collinsella sp. | reverse complement strand
CAGGGCCCCCTTCCATCTTTGATGGCGAGGGCGCTCTTGAGCTGGCAGGTCGGGGCGGCGACGAGGGCGGGGGCGCTGGACCGCGCCGCGGAGGAGTCGGGACAGGGCGCCCTCGGCGCGTTCGCTCGCGTCGTGGTGCAGGGCCTCGAGATGGGCGCGCCGCTTGCGGAGAGCCTCGAGCGCCAGTCGCTCGAGCTGCGCGCGCAGCGCCGTGCCGAGGTCGAGCGGAGGATCGAGCGGGCGCCGGTGCAGATCCTCATCCCTACGGGGACGCTCATCCTGCCGGCGCTGATGCTGGCGATACTGGGCCCGTTGATGTCGGCGGGCGGAATGCTCTAGTGAGAGGAAGGGAAAGCATGGACGGTTTCGATTCCAGGGGGCTGCGCCTCAAGATGGCGGGGGTCCTCTCCCGCGTCCGCCGGTTGATGGCGGAGGAGTCGGCGCAGGGAACGACGGAGTACGCGATCTTGGTGGGCGTGCTGGTGGTCATAGCCATCGTCGCGATCATCGCGTTCAAGGGGAAGGTCGGCGAGTTGTGGGATTCCATCGCCTCGGGCATCAACAGCCTGTAAGCGGCGGCCGCCGGCGCCGATCCTGCTGGTCCTCCTCGCCGTGCTGGCGCTTCCCATGGCCTGCGTCCCGCGCATCGCTTCGGACGGCGGCCCGTCCGAAGCCGCGCGGCGGCATGTCCCGTTACGCTTGCCGGCGCGCGGCGTGTCGGAGAGCTCGAGCGAGACGTTCCTGAAGGACCTGGAATCGAGCGGGGCGGGCGGGGCCGGGGTGGCGTGGCGCGCCGATGGCGGCGTGGTCGACCTCGCACGCGACGTGCTCGGGAGGTATCGAGCGAGATCCGGTGCTCGGTTGGCGGCGAGCGGCTACCTTGACCTTGCCGGGAACGCATGGGGAGCCCTCGTCGTGGTCGACGGTTCCGCCGTCGACATCGCGCTCGTCACCGAGGACGCGGGCGCGGGCGCCCTCGCCCGCGTCATCCGATTGGAGGGAGGGAAGTGATGCCGCATGGATCGCTTTGGAGCCGTGTCCGCCTGGACGGGGAAGACGCCCAGTCGACGGTCGAGTTCGCGGCGGTGCTGGTGGGGCTCTTGTCGGTCGTCCTGGCGCTCGGCGCCCTGTGGAGGGCGGGCGAGGAGGGTGCGCTCGTGGATGCCGCGGAGCGCTGCGCCTCCCATGCGCTCGACGCCGACGGCGCGATCGACATATCCCTGTATTGACCTGGGAGGGGAGGCGGCGCAATCGACCGTCGAGGCGGCGTTGCTGCTACCGGCCTTCATGCTCGTGATGCTCATGGCGCTGCAGCCGGCGTGCCTGCTGTACACCAGGTCGATCATGGAGGGGGCGGCGGCGCAGGTCGCTCGGATCGCCTCGACGTTCGAGGGGGAGCCCGCGGCGCTCGAGACGTTCGCCCTCAGAAGGCTCTCGGCCGTCCCGGATGTCTCGATCTTCCATGCAGGGGGTCCCGAGGCGTGGGAGGTCGATGTGGACGCCGGCGCGGGCGGCGTTCGCGTCTCTATAAGCGGGAGGGCGAGGCCCCTGCCGCTTCTGGGCGCCCTCTGCGGCGCCTTCGGGGAGTCCGACGGGCAGGGCGGGGTGCTCTTGCGCGCCGAGGTGGCGCGGGGCTCCCGGCCGGGATGGGTAGAGGGGGGATACGATGACTGGGTCTCGTAGGTCGTCGCGCGAGCGGTGCGAGCTGGGAATCGGGATGTTCGTCGAGGACGGCGCGTACACCGTCATATCGGCCGCGGTGTCGATACTGGTCGTTTTGACCCTGGTGTTCTCGTCGGCCACGGCGGCCTGGACCATGTCGCGCGCCGGCGACGTCCAGGTGGCCGCTGACGCGACGGCCCTCGCGGGCGAGAACGTCGTGGCGGCCTACCATACGGTCGCGACCGTCATGGACGCATGCGCGCTGAGCATCGGCCTCGCGGGATTCGCCGTGAGCGGCGCGGGGCTCGCGGGCATGCTCGTGCCGGGCGGCACGGAGCTCGCCTCGAAGCTGGTCGACATCGGGGGGAAGATGCTCGATGCGAGAAACGAGCTGTGCGCTTCGGCTTCGAGCGGGCTCTCGCGTCTGGAGCGATCGATTCCGTTCCTTGTCGCCGCGCGCGGATCCTCGGTGTGCCGGGCGCAACCCGGGAAGGCGTCCGGGCGCGTCGGCGTCGCCCTGGCGGTCCCGCGATCGTCGGACTCCTCCTTTCCCGCGCTCGAGGGCGAGGGGGTCTCGACGGATGGGATGGAGGGGGCGGCGCAGGGTCTCGGCGAGGCGGCGTCGCGGCTCGAGGCGGCGTCTCGCGAGTCGTCGCGGGCCAAGGAGGCTGCATGGCTGGCGGATTGCGGCAGCGACGGCCGGTGCATGTGGGAGCGCGCCTCGCGCCTGACGCGGCTGCCCGCCAGCTCGAACCCCCGGTACGACTCGAGCCTGACTTGGAGCCCGGCCGTCGGCATAGAGCGGGCGCGGGCGTATTACGCATGGAGGCTCGAGAACGATCGCCCCGAGGGCGGATCGGTCGAGGCGCGCGTCGATTCGGCCGCGCGCCGCGCTTTCTACGCGTTCGCGGTCGAGGAGCTCGCGCATGCGGAGTACCGGGAGGACGGGGGCAAGGTGACCTGCGTGCTGCCGAGGCTTCCGGGCGGCGTCGCCGAGGTGAAGGGGACGCGCCTGTACAGCGATGCCTCCTGGCCGACATCGATCGAGCCCGGCGGTGCGACGCTGCATTACTCGTCGGATTGCCCCGGGGCGTCAGGGGCCGCGGGGCCGGCTGCGGCGCTTTCCGATCTGGAGGCGGGCCGCGTCCGCGAGTGCCCTGCGTGCCGCATGGGTATCGACGACGTGGGCCGCGTCCCGGCGGCCTCGACATCGATCGACAACGGTTTCGAGCACCACCTCAGGTCCTTCGCCGAGGCGCTCGACGACTACGCCGCGGCCCGTGCGAGCGAGCTCGAGATCGAGCGGGAGGCCCGGGCCGGCGCCGACGCGGCGGGAGACGCCTTCGAGGAGGCCTTGGAGCGCCTGGGGACCGGCCGCCCCCGTATCGCCCCGCCGGGTCGTTATGGATGCGTGGCGCTCGTCGTCTCGGACGGGGCCTCCTCCCCGGGCGAGCTCGGCGGTCCGTTCGCCCCGACCGTCGGCCTCGGTCCCCGCGGAGCCGTGTCGGCCGCGGCGCTCGCGCCGGATAGGGCGGCGCGCGGGGATAACGTGCTGTCGGGCTTGTTCTCCCGGATCGAGGAGGGGGCGGGCGGCCTCGGTGGCGTGCTGGACGGGGTGATGGGCGTCTGGGGCGACCTGCTGGTGTCGTATGCCGACGCGTCGGCG
Organism: uncultured Collinsella sp.; assembly: GCA_900555585.1. Taxonomy (GTDB): domain Bacteria; phylum Actinomycetota; class Coriobacteriia; order Coriobacteriales; family Coriobacteriaceae; genus Collinsella. The sequence goes on along the minus strand of USLT01000038.1, from coordinate 3,118 downwards.
GGACTCCATGGCCTGGTCGACGACGTTCTGGGGGATTTCGGCCTCGATGGCGGAGGCACCGTCGCGAGTTGGTTGAACGAGCGGATCGACGCGGCGATGCGGGGCTTGGGGATAGAGCCCGTGGACCTCTCGATGAGAAAGCCGGTGCTGGTCGATAGCTCGAGGGTGGTCGCGCGCTCCGATGTCGCCGCCCTGGCGGATGTGCAGTCGGCGCTGCGGTCCATCGGGGCGACGTCGGGCGATCCCGCGGCGATGCTCGAGGCGATCGGGTACGAGGTGGGCGATTACCTGCTGTCAGCGGAGATCGAGTTGGCGCGCATACCGTTGCCGCGGGGCGGCTTCCTGCCGATAACCGTGCGCCTGCGCGATTTCGCGGAAGGAGGGGAGGATGCGTCTCGCGGAGGGGGCTCGTCGTGACGGCGGGGGCGATCTCGCGCAGGCGACGGTCGAGGCCGCCGTCGTCTTGCCGGTGATGATCGCGCTCGCGATCATCTGCTTCAACTTGATGCGGTTCACGGCCGCGGTGGCGAGGTTCGACAGGTTGGCGCCCGACGTGGTGCTCGCCCACGGGGTCTCGCCGGAAGGCGACGGCCCCTCTTTGGCCGAGACGTGCCGCGTGGTCGAGCGGGAGCTCGAGCGGGCCATGGGGGACGGCTCGGTCGAGATCGAGGTGGCGGCTCGCCGGGAGGATACGGGCGTGGAGGGCCTGCTGTCCCTGGCGGGCTCCATCGACGTCTACTCGTGCACCATGGCGTACAGGCCGTGGCCGGGCGGGTTCGCCATAGCGGGCGTCGACGTCGGCGCGCCGCCGCGGCTGGAGCACGAGCGCGAGGTCGCGATAGATCCATGGAGGCCGGGGGTGGTCATATGACCTCCTCAGCCTGGGCCATGACGGCATGCGCGGAACTCGGCTGGGATGCCTCCGCGGTGGTCGAGGCGGACGGCTTCATCGCGCGCCTGCGCGGCCTGCGCGCCCCCGCGCCCGACGGGGCGGCGGAGCGCGTGATGGCGTTTCCGCGGTGCCGATCGGTGCATACGTTCGGCATGCGGGCGCCGATCGACGTCGCCTTCGTCGGCCGTGGGGGCGCGTTGCTCGCCGTGTACCGCGACGTTCCTCCAGGGCGCATCGTGTCGCATCGCGAGGCATGGGGCGTGCTGGAGCGGGGCCGTCCTGAGATCCTGCGGGCCGCCTCGCGAAAAAGTTGAAAATCACGCTTGACGCTGTTTCTCAGTTTGGTATAGTAATCGAGCTGCGATTCACGCAGCGATACATATTCGGCCAGATAGCTCAGTTGGTAGAGCAGCGGACTGAAAATCCGCGTGTCGAGGGTTCGACTCCCCCTCTGGCCACCCTTGAATCTCCAGCCTCCCTCCTCGGGAGGTTTTCTTTTATCTCGCGGCCCCTTCGCTTCTGTGCTTCCCGCGGCAGCGATGGGGCTCGGCGGCGTGTCCGCGCGGACGGGTATACTCAGCTAAGCTGCTACAGGAAAATGGAGGTCGGAATGGACGAGAGAATCCGCGGCGTCAACCTATCTGGATGGTTCATCCCCGAGCCCTGGGTCACGCCCTCGCTGTTCGCTGCGACCGGTGCGTCGAACGACGCGGAGCTCCAGGCGGCGCTCGGCACCGCCGTGTACAACGATCGCGTGCGCCATCATTACGAGACGTTCGTGAGCGAGGCGGACTTCCACCGCATGGCGCAGATCGGGCTCAACGCCGTGCGCCTTCCCGTTCCCTGGTACGCATTCGGTTCCCAGGGGGAGGCGGAGTCCTACATCCCCGTCGTCGACTATATCGACCGCGCCATGGAGTGGGCGGGCAAGCACGGGTTGTCGGTCCTCATCGATCTCGCTACCGTTCCCGGCGGCCAGGGCGACTCCAACGAGGCCTCGATGCCGGGTTGCCCCATGGATTGGCACACCTCCGTCAACGGTCGCCGCATCGCGCTCGAGGTGCTGGAGCGCCTTGCCGCGCGCTACGGCACCGCCGAGGCGCTCATGGGAATCGAGCTGCTCGACACCCCCATCATGAGCGTGCGCAAGAACCTCTTCACCATGACCGAGGGCATCCCCGGGCACTACCTGCGCAACTTCTACCGCGATGCCTACGAGGCGGTGCGCCGCCATATGCCGGCGGACAAGCTCGTGGTCTTCTCCGCCTCGGGCCATCCGCAGGCGTGGCGCCGCTTCATGGCGTCCTCGAAGTACGAGAACGTCGTCATGGACCTGCACCTCTACCATTACCGCGACGAGTTCGCGCAGGACATCACCTCGCCGCGCGGCCTGTCGTCGGCGATCGCGCGCAACAAGAAGTACATCGCCGAGGCCCGCGCCGCCGGCTTCCCGGTCCTGATCGGCGAGTGGTCGGGCGCCGCCGTCATGTCGAGCGCCTCCGTCACCCCCGAGGGCCGCTCCGCTTACGAGCGCGTGTTCGTATCCAACCAGCTCGCGTCCTTCTCGGAGGCCCGCGGCTGGTTCTTCCAGACGTGGAAGACCGAGAAGCGCATCGCCGCCTGGGACGCCCGGATGGCGCTCGGCACGCTCGAGCGCGCGATGATCGAGTAGCGCCATGGTGGTGGAAGCTGGTAAAGGGCGGACGGGCGGCCGCCTCTACGTCGTGGGCACGCCCATCGGAAACCTCGGCGACCTGAGCGCCCGCGCGGCGGCCGCCTTCGAGTCCGCGGACGCCATCTGCTGCGAGGACACCCGGGTGACGTCGAAGCTCCTCGCGCACCTCGGCGTCTCGAGGCCGCTCGTCCGGTGCGACGAGAACGTCATCGCCTCGCGTGCCCCGCAGCTCGTCGAGCGCCTCCTCGCCGGGGAGACGCTCGCCTTCGCGTCGGACGCCGGCATGCCGGGCGTGTCCGACCCCGGTCAGGTGCTGGTCGATGCGGCCCGCGACGCCGGCGTCGCGGTCGAGGTGATCCCCGGCCCGACGGCCTGCATCACCGCGCTGGTGGCGACCGGAATCCCCTGCGAGCATTTCTTCTTCGAGGGCTTTTTGCCGCGCAAGCACGGCGAGCGCGTCCGCCGTCTGCGACGGCTCGCCGGCATTCCCGGCGCGCTGCTCTTTTACGAGAGCCCGCATCGCGCGGAGGACTCGCTGGCCGCGATCGCCG
>USLT01000037.1 GCA_900555585.1 uncultured Collinsella sp. | reverse complement strand
GAGCTCGACGCCCTGGCTGACCGCGATTTCCGGAGCGGTCCTGAGGTAGATGATCTCGAACGCGGAGATGCGAAGGGAGTCGCGAAGCGCCGGGGAGACATCACGGGGGCGATCGATATGCGCATCCAGGGCGTCGTCGAGACAGCCCGCTGCGGCCGTTACCCCGAAAGCGAGCCTCATCGCCAGCGCCTCGTCGCGACGATCCGGGCAAGCGGTCTCACTCGACCGGGCGAACACGTCGCGGATGAAGGCGTCGCGCTCGCGGGCGGCGACCAGGGCGTCGAGCGCCCGACGACGCGCAGGCGAGAGCTCGGCGCGCGACGCGCCTCCCCGGATCACGACAACAGCTCCCATGCGCCGGAGCGCTCGCGCAGGCCCGCGGACCAAGCGGCCGCTTCCATCTCTCGCTTGCCATCCGGCTTGACGACGCCGAGCTCGATGGCGCCGTCGGCGCAACCGAGCACGACGCGCTTGGAGACGACCTCGTAGGCGCCGGAAGCGACCCGCTGGGACGACGCGCCCGCCTCGAGGACACGCACGGGCTTTCCCGCTACGACGCACCGGGCGGGGGCGGCGTTGGATGAGGCGAGGACGCGCGAGAGGTTCTCGGCAACCGTCGATGCCGGGTCGAGCATCATCTCGGACTTGCTGATCTTCGCGGCATGAGTGACGAGCCCCTCATCCTGAACGGTCCAGTTGACGGAGCCGTCGGCGAGGCTCGGAAGGACCTCGACCAGGAGGTCGGCGCCCAGGCGAGCCAGCTCGGCGGTTAGCTCGTCGGCGGTCTTTCCCGGAACCGAGCACGACGCCTGCGCGCAATAATCGCCCGTGTCGACGCCGTGGCCGATGCGCATGATGGATACGCCGGTCGACTCGTCGCCCGCAAGGATCGAGCGCTGAATCGGCGCGGCGCCGCGCCAGCGGGGCAGAAGCGAGGCGTGGACGTTGACGCATCCCAGGGGCGCCATCGCGAGCACCTCGTCGGGAAGGATGCAGCCGTAGGCGGCGACGCAGAACACATCGGCCTTAGCGGCTCGCAGGGCATCGAGCGCCTCGGGCGTCATGCGCGACGTCTCGAGCACGGGCAGGCCGAGCTCGAACGCGGCCGCCTTGACGGGGGACGGATCGAGCTTCTTGCCGCGGCCGCGGACGGCGTCGGGGCGGGTGAGGACGAGGGCGACCTCGTGCTCGGCGGCGAGCTTCTGCAGGGAGGGCACGGCGAAAGAGGGGGTGCCCATGAAAACGACGCGCATGGCGGTCCCTTCCTAGAACGAATATCGGGTACAGCTTGGCGGGAGCAGTTAATTGGTCTCCCCGGGCTTGGCGCCGCGCTCGAACGCCTCCTGGTACTCGCGCATGGCCTTCATGCGATCGCGGGGAAGCAGACGCTCGAACATCGTCTTGCCATGGAGATGGTCGATCTCGTGCTGGAGGCAGACGCAGAACAGGTCGTGCGAGGCCTCGTAGCGCATGAGGTCGCCCTCGAGGTTGTACGCCTCGACGACCACGTGGTCGGGGCGCATGATCTTGCAGTTGATACCAGGGATCGACAGGCACCCCTCATCGAAGGGGGCCAGTGTGTCGGATTGCTCCACGATGACGGGGTTGATGAGGACGAAGGGGTCATAGTCGTCGGCGCACGAGTACTCGGTGTCGACGATGGCCAGCTGGATGAGCTCGCCGATCTGGGGGGCGGCCAGCCCGCAGCCGCCGTTCTCGAACATATCGACCTTCATGCGCTCGACGATCTGCTCGATCTCGGGCGTTATCTCCTCGATCACGGCGCACTCCTGGCGCAGGCGCGGATCGGGCGACAGCACGATGCCGTTCATCTCCATTGCTGCTTCCTCCTAAAGAAGATCGTGGGCGTCCACATCGACGCCGACGCAAATCGAACGTGGCGGAGTCATCTCGCCGAGACAGGCCGAGATGACCTCTGAAACATGGTACCCCAGGGGGCTCTTCACCATGAAGTGAAAGCGGAAGCGGTCCTTGGCGCGTTCGAGCACGCAGCTCGTCGGGCCCAGAACGATCGCCTCGCGCATCGGGTCGGGGGCGAGCGAGGGCGCGACGGCGACGCCGGGTCCGCCCGAAGACGACGACCCGTCGGCGGCGAGCGCGGCTCGAACCAGGTCCGCGAGCCGCGTCGCATAGACCTGCGTCGCACGTTGGTCCGGACCCCAAATGATAACGTTGACCAGACGCACGAAGGGAGGATAGCCGGCCTCCCGACGCTGCGCGAGGTCGTGCTCGGTGAAGATGCCGCGATCGTGGGCCAGGACCGCCCGGATGACCGGATCCCCCGGCAAGTAGGTCTGGATGACGACCTTGCCGGGGCGCTCTCCCCTGCCCGCACGCCCCGCGACCTGCTCGAGCAAGTCGTAGGCGCGCTCCTGGGCCCTGAAATCAGGCATCTTCAACGCGTAGTCCGCGTTGATGACGCCGACGAGCGTGACCTCCGGGAAGTCGAGCCCCTTCGCGATCATCTGGGTACCGAGGAGCACGGCGCACTCCGCGGCGTCGAAGCGCTCGAGCAGCTGCTTGTGCGCGTCCTTGCCGCGCGTGGAGTCGGCATCCATGCGGATGACCTCGACATGGGGCGGCAGTATCTGGATGAGGGCGTCCTCGACCTGCTGGGTCCCGAGGCCCATCTTGGCGAGGTACCTGCTGCCGCAACGGGGGCACGCGGAGCCCGGGGCGGGATACGGTTTGACGCGGTAGGAGGAACCGCAGGTATGGCACTCCAGCGTTCCCGTGCGCTCGTGATACGTCAGAGCCGTCGAGCAATGCCTGCACGTGGGGACGCAGCCGCACTCGCGGCACAGCAGGAAGGGCGAGAAACCGCGACGGTTATGGAGCAGGACGGCCTTCTCGCCGCGCTCGACGACGTCCATCAGCGCGTCGTATAGCGGCGCGGAGAAGATGGAGCGCGCCCCCGAGGCGAACTCCCTCCTCAGGTCAGCGACGACGACCTCGGGAAGCTTGGAGCCGCCGGGGCGCTCGAGCATCTCGACGCGGCTCCAGCGCTGGCCGAGGTAGGAGCCCTCCCGGCAGCGGGCGAGCGACTCGGCGGACGGGGTAGCCGAGCCGAGCACCAGGGGGATTCCGGCGGCCCGCGCCATATGGGCCGCGACCTCCCGGGCATGGTATCGAGGGCTCGAGCCCTGCTTGTAGGATTGCTCGTGCTCCTCATCGATAACGATGAGCCCAAGGTCGCGGAACGGGCAGAACAGCGCCGAGCGCGCCCCGACCACGACGCGCGCGGCGCCGCTGCGGACCATATCCCATTGGTCGAGCCGCTCCCCCGCCGAGAGCCTCGAATGGAAGACCGCCACCGCGGAGCCGAACCTCGAGCGGAAGCGACCGACCGTCTGCGCGGTGAGCGAGATCTCGGGCACGAGCACGCACGCGGATTCGCCCCTGGCGAGAACCCGCTCGATAGCCGCGAGGTAGACCTCGGTCTTGCCCGACCCCGTGACGCCATCGACGAGCACGACGTCGCCCTCGCCGCGCGCGATGGCGCGGTCGATCTCCTCGAGCGCGGCGAGCTGGCCGGACGTATGCTCGCGAGGGGCGGAGGCGGCGGCCGACGAGAGCGTGGTGGCGGAGTCGCAACCGCGCCACGCGCGGCGCTCCTCCACCGTCACCACGCCCTTGTCGCGCAGCGCGCGGATGGCGGCGGACAGGTCGGTGTAGAGGAGGTTGAGCTCGCGGGTCGTCACGGGCCCGCAAGCGAGCGCGTCGAGGAGCTGGCGCTGGCGCGTCGCGTTGGCGGGCGGCACGTAGGCGCACCCCTGCTCGGTCAGGGAGACCACCCGCTCCTTGAGCTCGGGGACGGCCGGGGGCTCGACGCGATAGGTCCCCGAGGCCTCGCGCACGAGGCGCGGCGATCCGCCGGGAGGGAGGAACAGACGGAGGCACTCGGAGAGCGACGCGACGTACTCGCGGCTCATCCATAGCGCGGTCTCCGCGAAGAGGTCGGAGCACGAGCTGGGGGCGAGCAGCGCCCTCACGGGCTTGACGCGGGAGGCATCGAGCCCGTCGGAGAAGGACAGCCCGTCGAGATCACCCGCGATCTCCACGATGTAGCCGATGACCGGCCTGTTGCCGAACGAGACGAGGACGACGCTGCCGAGCTCGATATCGTCCGCCAGGCCTGCGGGAACCCCATAGGAGAAGGGGTCCGAGAGAGAGCGCGAGGGGACATCGACCACGACCGATGCGAAGAGGGCGAAGCCGCCCCCGCTCGGGGTCGCGGATGCGAGCGACGCGCCGGCGAGATCGACCGGCTCGTCGAATAGCCGTTCCTGACGCTGGGCCATACCGCCTCCTTTACCTAAAGGGCCTCCCGAAGGAGGCCCTGGAATCGCATCGCGACGACGAGTCGCTACAGCCCGCAAGCGGAGCGGAGCGCGTCGACGCGATCGGTGCGCTCCCAGGTGAAGTCGGCGTCCTCGCGGCCGAAGTGGCCGTAAGCGGCCGTCTTCTCGTAGATGGGACGGCGCAGGTCGAGGTCGCGGATGATGGCGCCCGGACGAAGGTCGAACACGGACTTGACCGCGTCCTCGATGGCCTGCTCGCCGACCTTGGCGGTCCCGAAGGTATCCACCATGATGGAGAGCGGGTGGGACACGCCGATGGCGTATGCGAGCTCCACCTCGCAGCGATCGGCAAGGCCGGCGGCGACGACGTTCTTCGCGACCCAACGGGCGGCGTAGGCGGCGGAGCGGTCGACCTTGGTGCAGTCCTTACCGGAGAACGCGCCGCCGCCATGGCGGCCGTACCCGCCGTAGGTGTCGACGATGATCTTGCGGCCGGTGAGTCCCGTGTCGCCCATCGGACCGCCGACGACGAAACGGCCGGTCGGGTTCACATAGAGGTCGGCGCCCTCCCACGAAACGCCCGCGGAGGACATGACGGGCTCGATGACGTGCTCGATCATGTCGGCCTTGATGGCGTCCATGGACTCGACCTCGGGTGCGTGCTGCGTGGAGATGACGATGGTGTCGACGGCGACCGGGCGGCCGTCCTCGTAGCGGACGGTGACCTGCGTCTTGCCGTCGGGGCGAAGGTAGGGCAGCGTGCCGTCATGGCGGACGGCGGCGAGGCGCTCCGCGAGGCGGCTCGCGAGGTAGTGCGGCATGGGCATCAGCGTCGGGGTCTCGTTGCTGGCGTAGCCGAACATCATGCCCTGGTCGCCCGCGCCGATGAGGTCGAGGGGGTCGGTGGTGCGGCCGGCCTGCGCGTCGTAGGACTCGTCGACGCCCTGCGCGATATCGGGGCTCTGCTCGTGGATCATGTTGATGACGCCGCAGGTCTCGCAATCGAAGCCGAACTTGGCGCGGTCGTAGCCGATGCGGCGGACGACGTCGCGGGCGATGGTCTGGACGTCGATGTAGGACTCGGTGCGGATCTCGCCGGAAACGATGATGCTGCCGGTGGTGACGAGCGTCTCGCACGCGCAGCGGACGTTCTCCAGCTTGGCGGCGACGCCGTTGGGCGCCACGTAGCCCTTGGCCTCGAGCTCCGCCTCCTTGGCGAGGATGGCGTCGAGCACCGCGTCGGAGATCTGGTCCGCGATCTTATCGGGATGGCCCTCGGTCACCGACTCGGAGGTGAACACGAAGCTGCGCGGTTCCTGGGTGGAACGAATCTCATCTGGCATGGAATGCCCCTTTCATGATTGTGCCCGGCGACCGTTACCATTCCGCCAGGCTTGTAACCTGCCGATTGTACCGCAGCGCGGGAGGAGGCGGCCGAACCACACGCGAACGCCGCAATCGGGGGGGCGGTCGAACCCCACGCATCTGTTTTTCGCTGCATGATTCCATCTTGCGCGGCGGCGCGGCGCGGCGAGCACGTCCGCATCCCCTATAATGTCGGGGAATCATCCTTGCATACGACTTGCTTACAAAGGAGCGTCCATGGCCTCGAACGTACGCGTCCGCTTCGCGCCCTCCCCCACCGGCAAACTGCATATCGGTGGCGCGCGCACCGCAATCTATAACTGGGCATTCGCCCGCGCCAACGACGGCGCCTTCATCCTGCGCATCGACGACACCGACCCCACCCGCTCGACGGAGGAGAACACCCAGATCATCTTGCGCGCCATGCGCTGGCTCGGCCTCGACTGGGACGAGGGTCCCGAGGTCGGCGGCGATTTCGGCCCCTACTCGCAGACCGAGCGCCTCGACCTCTACAAGCAGACCGCGGAGCGCCTGCTGGCCGAGGGCAAGGCCTACCCCTGCTTCTGCACGCCCGAGCAGTTGGCCGCCGACCGCGAGGCCGCCCAGGCCCGCAAGGACCCCTTCCAGGGCTACCAGCGCCGCTGCCGCGACCTCTCGCCCGAGGAGGCCCAGGCGCGCATCGACGCCGGCGAGCCCTACGTCCTGCGCATCAAGGTCCCAGAAGGACGCGGCAACGTCGTGATCAACGACGCCGTCCACGGGGAGGTCGTCTTCGACGCCAAGGA
>USLT01000036.1 GCA_900555585.1 uncultured Collinsella sp. | reverse complement strand
GACGGCGCGGCGAACCGACGAGCTGCTTGTCGTTGCATTGTGTCACAGCCAGCGGGCGCGAATATGCAGGTTTTCCGCCTACCCGCCCAGCGGGTTATATGGTCGGCAAACGAGTCGCTTTATAAAGGCGCGGCGAATTATGCACGCAAAGCCTCCATGATGCATGCCCGCGACAGCGCGCCCTCGCGGAGGATCCTCACGCCTCATCCGCGGGCGACAAGCATTGTCGCCCGCACCAAGCTTCGAAACTCGCCGCCCCCCTCGATCTTCAAAAAATAGGCTGGAGCGCGCGGGCATGACAATCGTTACGCCATCAACCATTCACGCGAGACATGAGGGCTTTGTCGCCAACTTACTACGTAATTAAAAATCAAGCATATACCGGGACCCGATGAAAAACTGCCGTCCGATATACACGGGCCTGTCCTCCTGGTCCAGTGCATAGGTCGTTATATACAGCATCGGCTCGCCAGCGGAAACCTGCAGCCGCATCGCCCTGGTACTCGATGCCCCCACAGACTCCACCAAAACACGTGCGTTCTTCACCGGGCACCTGCCATACAGCCGATCCATCAAGCGATAAATCGAGCCCTCACCCAAATCGATGGTCGCGAGCTCCTTGTTTGACGAATAGGGCAGGTACATGTTCTCCTCAAAAATAGGCTGCCCATCAGCAGTACGCACGCGCTGGATATGCAAAACCAAATCATCCTCGCCCAATCCAAAGAACTCCATTTCATCTGGACGAGGAACCACGATTTCGCGATCAATCAACCTGGCGCCCGGCGCGCGGCCGTCTTTCTCACATATCTGGGTGAAACTCTCAGGAAGACCTCCTTGCAGCAGCTTTCTACGCAGGCGAGGAGCGCAAACAAAGGTTCCAAGGCCCCGACGCTTCACGAGAATACCAGCCGTGCTTAAGTCTTCAATGGCCCGGCGAACCGTTATCCTACTCACCGCATATCGCTCAGCAAGCTCCACCTCAGTCGGAATCTTATCTCCTGGCGCGTATTCCCCCTCGTCGACGGCCCTCTTAATATCATCGAAAATCTGTTGATACAGAGGGGTTTCCATTATCTTAACGTCCATTCCTTTACCTAACTGCATTCGGAACCGCGCTGAACAGCACGAGATCGCCCCCATAATCGACAGCCCCTGCCATCCCGATTCTAACATTCCTCCTGCTAAGAGGTCATATAAGCGCTATTTGGTATATGACCTCTTACACCATTGGTTATAAGAAAGGCGCCGATAAGCCGTAGCCCGCGGCGCCCTTCGAGCAAAATCTCTCTATCGCCTTCTCTATGACACTGCTTCGGTAATCTCCAAGCGCATCAGCTCAGAGTCCAAAATTGCAATATCCTCTTCAGAAAGTCTCCAATCAAAGGCTGCGCAATTCTCAACTGCCTCCTCGACCTTGCGCACGCCGGTGAGCGCTGTGGTCACGAAGCTTTTCTGCGTGCTCCAGTTGATGGCGATTTGCGCAAGAGGCTTGCCGTACTTCTCACTGAGTACATCCATCGTCTTCAGGAACTCCTGAATCTTGGAGAACATCGGCTCACGATAGAAGGGGTAGAAGGTCGCACGGAAGTCCTTCTCATCGAAAACAGGCTTTTCCCGAATGGCGCCAGTGAGAATACCCGCACCAAGGGATCCCCAGGTCATCACATCGATGTCATGCTCCTCGCACCACTTGAGGTCGGCGATGGCGGTCTGATTGACCATGGAGAAGGGGAGCTGGACGATATCAATATCCGCCACTGCCGAAGCACGTTCGATAAGGGCGCGGTCGCAGTTGCTGAGACCGAGCATCTTGACGGCACCCTGCTCCTTAAGCTTGGTGACGCATGCCATGGTGTCCTCGATGGGCGTACCCAGATCGTCCGGCCAGTGCATGATGTACATATCGACATAGTCGGTGTCCAGGCGGCGCAGGGAGTCGTCGAACTCACGGAGCACCGAATCGGGCCGGCTACAGTGGACGCCCTTGCCATCCTCGATGTAGGAACCGTACTTGGTGGCGATGAGCACCTGGTCGCGAATGCCTGCGACCGCTTTGCCCACGACCTCCTCGGAATGCCCCTCGCCGTAGATGGGCGCGGTGTCGATGAGGTTCACGCCGCCGGAAATCATGGCTCGGATAGCCTCGACGGACTGGTCGTCATCGATCTCGCCGTAGCCGCCCCCCATGCTGTTCTTGCCGCCGATCGCCCACGTGCCAACCGTGATCTCGGAGACCTTCTTGCCGGACTTCTTCATTGTCTTGTAGCGCATGATCGCTTACGCCTCCTGGCACTGAACGCTGATACGGAACATACCGGGCTCGCACGCGCGCTCGAACGCATGCTGGATCTGGGAGAGCGGCAGCTTCTCTTCGACGAGCTCGGCGAAATCGGCCACACCCATGTTGATCATGGCCGCCGCCTCACGGAAGTCCTGGGCGTCGGCGCCGTAGCTTCCCACGATGACCATGCGGCGGTAGTGGATGGTGTTGGGATCGAGGCTCCACGTGGGCGCAGGGTAGCCCGCCGCGAAGATAAGCAGGTGGGCGCGCTTCTCCTTGGCCATCTCGAGCGCCTGGGCGTATGCGCCGGAGGCGCCCACCGCGATGATGACGCCGTCGGCGCCCTTGCCGCCGGTGAGCTCCCTGACCTTCTCAACCGGGTCGCAGGCGGAAACGTCGATGGCCTCGAGGCCCAGGCGACGGGCCGCCTCGAGCTTCTTGGGCATCATCTCGGTGATGAGCACGCGGCAACCGTGCGCCTTGGCGACCAGCGCGTTCAGGATGCCCATGGTGCCGGCGCCGATCACCACCACGGTGTCGCCGTAGCTCACGCCGAAGCGGCGGAAACCGGCGCAGCAGGTGCCCAGGGGCTCCAGCAGGGCCGCCACGGAAGGATCGATGCCCTCGTCGATCTTGTAGCAGGCGACCTCTTTGGCGACCGCGTAGTTCGCGCAGCCGGCGTTACCGAAATACCCGTCCGGGTTGGGATGGTCGGCGCTTTGGAGCTTGGTGCACTCGCTCGTGCGGCCCTCGCGGCTGGGCTCGGAATACGGGTCGTACTGGTAGCCGCTCGCAACGTAGTCGCCTACCTTCACGCTCTCGACCTGGGCGCCGACCTCCATGACGGTTCCGGCCCACTCGTGACCGAACGTCAGGGGAAGCGGGCGCTTGCGGGCCCCGTTGAAGGCACCGTACTCGGAGGTGCAGATGTTGTTCGCATCCACCTTGACGAGCACGTCGTGGTCGCCGAGCTCAGGAAGCTCGCGATCGATGACCTCGGCCTGCTCAACTGCCGTCAAGACGGCTGTCTTTGCTTTCATGGCTTTCCTCGTTTCAAATCAAAATGTCTACATTCGTGCTATGTCTGCATGCTGCTTGACGATGAGGTCGAGCAGGATCCAGTCGTCATCCGCAAGGCCGCACACCTCTTCGGAACCTGAACGATGCTGCCGGTGGTAAATTCGAGCTCCACGCCGCGCTCGCGCGCAAGGCACGCGAGGCCGTACGCTATGCCGCGCGCCAAGTAGAACGGCACGATTCCGTGGTCCAGACACATGAGCGCTGGCCCGACGAAACGGTTCGCGCGGGAGAGCTTCTCGTCCATCTTCGCGATGACGCGCTCCACCGGGTCGCGAACGTCGGCATCGAGCTTGGCCGTGATGAAGTCGACCCACTCGGCATCCTCGTCGGCGTCGTAGTCGTACTCCTGCAGCACCGCCGCGTGAGCCTCCTCGAAGGCTCCCACGATGTTCGCGCGGATCCATGGGTCGCGGTGGCAGTCGCAGATGTACTCGAGGCCCGCCATGCGGCCCATAAAGCCGGCCATCGCATGGCGCATGTTGCCGCAGTAGACCTTGCGGTAGATGAGCCCCTGCGCGCCGGCCGCGTACACGACGCCATCGACCGCGAGCTGCTCCCCCTTCCAGGCGTCGGCATCGATCTCGAGACCGGGATCGGCCGAAACGACGACCTGCCACGGGTTCGCCCCCGGCTCGCTGGGGATGCCGGCGGCGAGCACCATGACCTGGCACACGCCTACATGGGCATCGAAGTACACGGTGCCGGCCTCGTCGAGCTCCGAGAGGATGAGGTCCGACACCTTGGCCGGCGCGCCGAGCGCGTTCACGCACAGAAGCACGTTGAGGTCGCGCTCGCAGCCGCTCGCCACACGGGCCCCGATGGCCTGGGCGACGACATGGGCGATGCTCGCGAACGCCCCCTCGTACACGCAGCACGCCGCGATGTCGACGTCCTGGAGCAGCTCGACGATCTCGTCGTCTTTCGAGCTGTCGACGATGCAGAAGTCGTCGATGCGGTAGCGCTCGTCGACGTCGTGGCCGTCGGTCACGCGCGCCTCGTAGTAGCCCTGCGCCTCAAGCTGCCTCATGCCCTCCATGTACATGTCGTACAGATGCAGGCGGTATCCCGCGCGGGAGAAGAGGAGCCCCACGACTCCTCTTCCGATCTTTCCCGCACCGAGGACCGCGACACGCTTGTCTGGACGGTTCATATCCATAGTCCGATCCTCCTCACGAACGCTACGCGATGATCCCGAGCATGCTGAGGGCGACGCCCACGATCAGCAGACCGAGCAGCAGCGGCACGACGTTGACCTTCTTCTTGCCGATCAGCCAGTAGCACAAAAGGACCAGGCAGAGCGGCAGGATCTTGGGGCAGACGGTGTCGAAGAGCGCCTGGACCATGGTGGGGTCGCCGCCGGCGGCGTTGGGAATGGTGAGCGCGGTCGTGAGGTTCACGTTGAACGCGGTCATGGCGCCGATGGCGGCAAGTCCGATCACGGAGGCGGCATAGGAGATCTTCTCCATGATGCCGGAGGATTCCGCCTGCTCGAGCAGCTTGGTACCCATCCGGTAACCGCTCTTGAGGGTCACCCAGCGCGTGATGAGCTGGGGGATGTTGAAGATCAGCATGAACAGGATGGGGCCGGCGATGTTGCCCGCGGAAGCCATGGAGATGACCACGGCGGTGGCGATGACGCGCAGCGTGGCATGGAACACCGTGTCGCCGATGGCGGAGAGCGGTCCCATGAGGGCGGTCTTGATGCCTGTGATGGTCGAAGTGTCGAAATCGGGGTCCTGGGCGTTCTGCTCCTCCATGGCGAGAACGACGCCGAGCGGCAGGCCGCCCACGTACGGGGTCACGTTGAAGTACTCGCTCATGTGGCGGGTATAGGCCTCGATGCGCTTCTCCTTGTCGTCGGCGTAGATCTTCTTGAGGGCGGGGATCATCGCGTAGGTGAAGCCCGCGTGCATCTGGCCGGGATAGTCGTTCATGCCGTTGAGGTGGATGTAGCGGCCGTAGATCTGCCGGAGGTCGGCATCGGTGAGCTTGCCGGTCACGGTCTCGTTAGAACTCATTGTCATCACCCGTATCCACGGTCGAGGCGGCACAAGACTTCTCATCGCGGGCAAAGATGATGAGCGCGACGGCGAAGGTCGCCAGAAGCGTCACCGCGATGACGGGGAGCTGCAGGTAGGCAGCGAGAATGAAGCCGATGAAGAACCACGGGGCAAGCTTTTTGTCCATGATCATCGTCAGCAGGAGCGCGAAGCCCACGGCGGGAAGCAGGTTGCCTCCGGAAGCGAGGCCGTTGATGACCTGCGTGGGGATGGCGGCGACGGCGGCCTCGAGCGCGGAGCTGCCGAAGAAGACGCCCAAGAAGCCGATGAGGAAATACAGGCCGAAGGTACCGATCCAGCTGCCCGTCCAGAAGAGCGCACGGGCGGCCTTGTCGTTGTCCTTCGCCAGCTGGGCCTTCATGGCCTCGGCGAAGGCGTTGTTGATGAACTTGCAGAGCACGAACGCGAAGCCGCCCAGAAGCGCCAGGGGCACGGCGAACGCGGTGCCCACGGCCGCGCCGGCGCCGGTGATGATGGCGAACGCGGTCGAAACGCCCGCAGCGGTGCCGCCGTCAGGAGAGACGGCCGCGCCGACGGGGAACGAGCCCAAAAAGACGATCTCCAGCGTGGCTCCGATGATCGTGCCCGTCACCGGATCGCCTAGGACGAGGCCCATGAGGGCGCCTTCGACGATCGGTCGATTGAGCATGTTGTAGCCGAAGAAGTAATCCATCTTCGAGATTCCGACCACGAGGCCGGCAAGCAGAGCTTGAATCAGCATCAACATTCACATCCTCTCAAGGTTGTCAGTGCGCACGAGAGCACGTCCCGCGGCCTTTCGAAATATGAGGGCTTGGTCATTTCCAGCGCCGCGTCCCCCGTGTAGCCGGCGCATGCAAACCGGCGCAACAGGTCTTGCGGGTCCAGATCGCCCAGTCGGTCCCCCCAGGCCAGATGGGCGAATATGTCGCGGTTGAGGTTCGTGAGGTGCACGTACCCCAGATCGCTACCGAAACGGGACAGGTACGCGTCGATGTCCTCGCCGTTGCGGGCGACGGTACCCGTGTCGATGGTTGCACCGAGGTTGGGCTCGCCCACATCCGAAAGCGCGGCACCCAGCGTTTCCAGGCTCGTGACCAATCGGTACGGCTTGTCCACCAAGGTTTCCAAGGCGACGGTCAATCCCTCTTCCGCCGCCGCTCGGCAGATCTTACCGAGCATGGAGACCATGGCGTCCCATGCGCGGTCCCGAT
>USLT01000035.1 GCA_900555585.1 uncultured Collinsella sp. | reverse complement strand
TCAGGCGGCTGCTGGTCTTTTCGTCGAGGGTGTTGAGGATGCTTTCGAGAAAGTAGTTGGATTTTTCCAGCTTATCATAAAACAGAGTGTAGCTCTGGGAAAGCTCAAAGTTTTCCAGATTGCGCGCCGCGGCGATGCGCTCCTCGCCTGGAGGGACCGCTCGCGCTACCTGCGACGGCGCGAGCGTGCGGCGCCCGCGGCGACAAGGCCGGCGCCTCCCAGCAGCGAGATGCCGGTGGCGACCATCGAGGCGTCGCCGGTCTGGACCAGGGTCCCCCCGGGCTTGTCGGAGTTAGCCGGCTTGTCCGCCGGCTTCTGCTCCGGCTCGGGCTTCTGCTCGGGCTCGGGGTCCGGCTTGGGCTCGGGCTCGGGATCGGTGATCTTGGTGAACTTGGCGACGAGCGCGAGGTCGCCGGTCACCGGGGTCTCGAAGTCGTACTTCTCCCCCTCCAGGTACCAGCCGTCGAAGGTATAACCGTCCTTCTTGGGTGCGACGGGCTCGGCGACGGTCTCGCCGCTCTTCACCTTGACGGTCTCGACGACCTCGCCGTCGACCGTGAAGGTGACCGTGTGGCCCGTGGGGGCGGGCGGGGTCACGGGGTCGTCGGCCAGGCGCTTGAAGCGGGCCTCGAGCGCGACGTTATGGTCGGTCGGGACCACATAGGAGGCATCGGTCGAGACGGGCTTCTCCGAACACGGGGCGAACCAGCCGACGAACTCGAGGTCCTCGTTGGACTCCGCCTTCATGGTCACCTTGGCGCCCGCCTTGACCTCCGCGCGGTAGACGGACTTGGACTCGTCCAGGTCCTCGGCCGAGCCCTTGAACAGGGAAGCCGCCTTGCCGGTCTTCAGGTCCAGGGTGCCGTCCTCGTTCGCGAGGTAGCTCTTGCCCTCGACGTACACGGTGTTGGTGCGCGGGGGCCTGTTGTCGATGTCGAACTCGGAGACGGCGATGTACTTGTTGCCGCTATGCAGGTTCGCATCGGTGACCTCGAGGCGGACGCCGTAGACGTCTCGCGCCTCGAAGGTGAACGTCTTCTTCTTGCCGTCGTTCGCGAAGGCCCGGTCGGTCGCGACCGTCTCGTACGCGCCGTCCTTGGTCGCCTTGACCTTGAGCGTCGCCTTGGTGATGCGGCCGCTGTCCACGTCGGAACGCGGGGTGAACGAGAACTGGTTGATCTCGTGCGCCTTGCCGAAGTCGATCTCGGCCCAGATCATCGGGGTCGCGGTCAGGCTGCCGTTCACGTTCTGCTCGCTGAAGGTGCCCTTGTTCCAGTTGGAGTGCCAGATGGTGGAGGCATCGCCGTCGAAGGCATGGGTCAAAAGGCCGCCGTTGCCCTCGCCCTCGCGCGTCTCGGAGTTGGTGCGACCCTTCCACTCGGCCTTGTTGTACTTGTCGACGGCCTCGCCCGAAGCGGCGGGCGCAACGCGGACGTTATCGATCTTGGCCGCGATGGCATTGGTCTCGGATCCGATGCGCTGCAGCGGCAGGGTCAGCGTGGCGTTCTCGATGCCGTCCTTCTTGACCATGCCGGCGTCGAAGAAACGACCGGTCGCGCGACCGACAAGCTCCCCGTCGACATAGAGGACGGTCGCCTCCATGTTGCCGTCGGCGTTGCCGCCCGGGCGCATGGCGTCGATCGCCTTGGTGGCGATGCGGATGTTGACCTTCTTGCCCACGGGCAGCTTGTAATCGAAGTAGTAGTCGTACAGCTCGCGGGTGAAACCGAGGCGGCCGTCGTCCATCACGCGGATGTCGAGCGTGCCGTAGGGCGCGTCGGCCTCGAAGAGGATGTCGCCCGGGCAGGCGGGGCGGGTCAGCTCGATGTCGAAGGAGAGCTCGGAGCCGGGAGCGACCTTGGCCAGCGGGGAGGTCACATAGGACTCGCCGCCCGCCAGGACCAGCTTGCCGGACTCGGCCTTGGCGTTCTTCCCCTGCTGGAGGTCGCGGGCATTGGCGCTAGCATCCTTCAGGTCGTCGAACTTGTACTCGGCATAGGTGTCGCCGGTCTTGTCGGCCTTGCTGTACGGATTCACTCGAGGCGCATCGCCGGTCTTGGCGACCAGGGCGCGCAGGTTATCGGCGGAGCCCTTCTCCTTGCCGGTGGGTGCCCAGGTCTTCTCGGCGTAGAACGGCATGGCATCGAAGAAGCGCGCGTACTCGTCGGCCTCGGAAAGGCCGCAGGCGCTCTTGTCGATATTGTCGTTCCAGATGGCGTAGGCCGCACCGAGCATCTGATCGTCACCGGAAGGCAGGTTCTTGTAGCCACCGCCCTTCACGCGCACGCGCTCCGGAGCGAACTCGTTGAAGACACGGTTCGTGTTGAGATAGTCACCGTAGGCGTTCGCGCGGGAGCCATCGCCGTTGGGGACCATGTAGCCGAAGTCGTCGATGGTGTTGATCAGGCCGTAGCCCATCTCGTACATCTTGACGCCGTCCGCCCAGTCGGCCGACCACAGGTTCATCTGGACGCCGTCGATCGCCTCGCGGCGAATCTCGGTCTTGCCGTCATCGAGCCAGGTGAGGCCGCCCCACATGCGCACCGTGTTGGTGTCCTTCACGTAGGGGACGAGCTCGTTGACGAAGTTGCGGTACAGGGTCTCCTTGGGCATACCGGACGCGAGCACCTCGTCCGCGCCGATGTGCACCACGGTGCCTGCGTCGAAGGTCGGCGCGTCGCCCTTGGTGTAATCGTCGAAGATGCGCTTGATCAGCGCTGTGGACTCGGGCTTGCGCAGGTCGAAGTGGTCGATCGCGTAATGGCCGGCGGGCACCTTCTCACCATGGACGGCGAGCTCGGGCCAGATCTTCGTGAAGGCCATGGCATGGGCGGGCACGTCGATCTCGGGAACGATGTTCATGCCGAGGGCGCGCTCGCTCTGTATGAAGTCGCGCATGTCCTCCTTGCTGATGGCGTAGTCGGACGAGGTCGGCGTCGCGCCCTGGTCGTTGGCGACGCTCGTCTCAAGGCGGAACGCGCTATAGGCCTTCCACGCCTCCTGCTCGCTCGGATACTGCTTCAGGAAGATCAGGTTGTCCGAGAGATGGGCCTGAAAGTCGTTCATCTTGTAGTAGCGCATGGTGCGCGCGGCCGTCTTCATCATCTCGAGGGAGACCGGCTTGCGCGCCACGTCCCACATGAAGCCGCGGACCTGGAAGCGCGGATAGTCGCGCATCTCGCCCACGGGGAAGCCGTCGGCCTCGGTCTTGGTCATCTGCAGGATGGTCTGCATGGCGTACATGCCGCCCGTCACCTTGGGCGCGGCGACGTCGATGCGATCGGCGGCGATCTTCATGGCATAGCCCTCGTCGCCGACCAGCTTGTCGTCCGCGGGGGCGGCGAGCGTGAAGTTAAAGGAGCCGTCTCGGGCCCCGCCCTGAGCGGCGGAGAGCTTCACGCCCGTGAAATCCTCGTAGTCGGCGACGAACTCGTCGACGACCGGCTTGAGGGCGGCGTCGCCATACGTCACGGCGCGCAGCTTATCGAACGCGACGCGCGCGGTCGAGTCGGAGAACCACTCCTGGATCTCGGGGACGACCGTGGGCTTGGCGTTCTTGCCCTGGGGCTGGTCCTTGGCGCACTTGACCTCGTAGGCGATATCGTTCGTGATGGCCTCCTCGTCGGTGCCGTCCTTGGACACCTTCCAGGAAACCTGAACGACCTTGTCCTCCAGCGGATGATGGACGGAGCGGTCGTCGCCGATGACCTGCTCGAAATCGGCACCGTTGAGCTCGATGGTGAAGCCCTGCGGGACCTCGGGCAGCGGCAGGGTGCGGACGTCCCTCTCAACGACCTGCTCGCCCATCTTGTTGAGCTTCTTGATGACGCCGTCGAGCGTCTCGCTCACGGACTGCACGTTGGTGTAGGCCTCGAGCTCGACCACGGAGACGCCGTTCCACTGGGTGGTCCCCTTGAGGATGTCGAAGTTGGTGAGGCGCAGCTTCTTGGCGGTGATGGGCTTGTCGAGGGTCACGCGCACGCGGGTCTCGAAGCCGGCGCCGCTTGCCTTGTTCTCGACGGTCTTCGCCCTCTGCCACGCATCGGAGCCGGGCTCCTGGTACTGGATCTCGAAGCGACGGACGTTGCTCGGCTTGACCTCTACGCCGCGGTTCTCGAACTCGACATCGACGAACTGGATCTTCGCGGGGTTCTTGAGCTCGGCGGCGATCCAGGTCTCCTCGTTCTCGGCGGGCGTGGTCTTACCGCTGGACCAGCGGGTGCCGCGGTCTCCGTCGATAGCCTTGCTCGCATCGAGCGCGGGGCTGTCGTCCTCTCGCCCGCTTGCCGACGCGGTGGCGCCGATCAGGTGGTTCACGTCGCGCGCCTGCGCGACGTCGCCGGCCGCGAGGGCGTTGGCCGGCAACCAGGCCGAGCACAGCAGCGCGCCCGCGAGCGCGAGCGGCATCCACCTCCCCTTGCTAAGCCTACGTGAATGCTCTCTCATCATGGCGCGCGTCTCCTTTCAGCGACGGGTCGTCCACCAGACATAAATCTGTGAGATTATCCGGCAACCCGTAGCAGTTATGGGCTCGCAAGCCAAGCATTTCCTATCGGCGTTATTAGATTTTCGGTAAAAGGAAGGTACCTTAGCCCAGACCTATCCCATGCGGCAGACGCGCCCGCGCGAGCGCTCCGCAAGCGGCACGTAGTCTCCCGCCTCGAGCACCGAGCGGTACGCGGGACGGATGATGCGGTGGGCGCAAATGAGCTCCTCCATGCGATGGGCCGCCCAGCCAGCGGTGCGCGCGACCGCGAACAGCGGCGTGAAGAGCGTCTCGGGGATGCCGAGCATCTTGTAGATGAACCCCGTGTAGAGGTCGATGTTCGCGCAGATGGGCTTGGTCGTTCCCCGGACGTCGGCCATGACCTGAGGGGCGAGCTTCTCGATGCGCTCGATGAGGTCGAACTCCTCCCCCATACCCTTGGCCTCGGCGAGGCCGCGGGCGTAGCGCTTGCAGATGACCGCGCGGGGGTCCGAGAGCGTGTAGACCGCATGCCCCATGCCGTAGATGAGGCCCGAGCCGTCGAAGGCGTCCCTACGCAGGATGCGCTCGAGGTAGCCGGCGAGCTCGTCCTCATCCTCCCAGTTGGAGACGTGGGCGCGGATGTCCTCGTGCATGGCGACGACCTTCGCGTTGGCCCCGCCGTGGCGCGGGCCCTTGAGCGAGCCGATCGCGGCGGCGTAGGCGGAGTAGGCGTCCGTGGCCGAGCTCGACAGCACGCGACAGGAGAAGGTCGAGTTGTTACCGCCGCCGTGCTCCGCATGGAGCATGAGCATGACGTCGAGGAGCATGGCCTCCGCGTGCGTGAAGCCCTCCTCGCCGCGCAGGATCTGAAGGATCGCCTCGGCGGTGGAGAGACCGGGCTCCGGGATGGGCACCGAGGGCCGCGTGCCGCGGGCCTGGGCGCTATGGAAGGTATGGGCGAAGGCGGCGATGCGGGGCAGCCTCGAGAGCAGCGAGATGGCGACGTCCACCTCGTGCTCGGGCGTGACGGCATCGGGGTCCGCATCGAAGGCGTACAGGAGCAGGACGGCGCGCTGCAGCGCGTTCATGATGGAGGAGCTCGAGGTCGTGATGGGGAACTGGCGCACGAACTCGCTCGACAGGTGGCGGTAGGCGCCCAGGCGGTCGTTGAAGTCGGCGAGCTCGTCGGCGTCGGGCAGCTCGCCGGTGATCAGCAGGTACGCGACCTCCTCGTAGCCGAAGCGATCCTCCGCCTGGGATGCGCTGACGAGGTCCTCGATGTCGTAGCCGCGCAGGATGAGCCGGCCCTCGTCGGGCACGACGCGGCCGTCGACCTTGTTGTAGCCGTGCACGTCCGAGATGCGCGTGAGGCCGGCGACCACGCCGGACCCGTCCGCGTTGCGCAGGCCGCGCTTCACATCGTGCTCGCGGAAGAGGTCCTCGCCGTACTCCTCCGAGGGCACGTCGTGGTAGAGGCGCTCGGAATGCTCGTCGACGCGACGGCTCGCCGCGTAGTCGAGCACCAGGCGGCTCAGATGGTCGTCGAAGCGGTAGTAGATGCTGCGCGCGTCGTAGGACATGCGGCTCCTCCTTTGGCAAGCGCCCCGGCGGGCGAGGCCGGGGCGCGTCTGCTGGAAGCGTTGGACGGGCGGCGCCGGCCGCGCCGGGCCGTCTAGAGGCGGTACATGAAGCGGAAGACGTCCTCGCGCTGGACCTCGACGGTGACGCCGAGGCGCTCGCCCACGGACGCCAGCTCCTCCTGCAGCCTCGTGAAGTCGAGCGCGGAGTCCGAGATGTCCGCGATCAGGGTCATGGTGAAGATGTCCTCGACGATGCTCTGGGTGATGTCGCGGATGTCGACGTTCGCCTCGGAGAGGACGCGGGTGACGCCGGCGACGATGCCGGGGCGGTTCTTGCCGAGGACGGTGATTACGATGCGCTCGGAGGAGGTGGTCATGAGAATTCCTTTCGTTATCCCGCGCGGCGGCGGCGAGGCACTCCATTGAGATGGAGTCTCCCCAGTTTAGCCGAGTATAGCCGCCCGGGCGCCATTATCAACGAAAACACCCGGCGGACGCGATGCCCGCCGGGTGCTGGACGCGAACGATTCGCCGCCGCGCGCGGCCCTTAGGCCAGGCGGGCGAACTTGCGCTTGCCGACCTGCAGGACGACGCC
>USLT01000034.1 GCA_900555585.1 uncultured Collinsella sp. | reverse complement strand
GGCGGCGAAGAGGTTGGGGGCGTCTGACTTGCGCGTGCGGTGGCCGGCCCCCTTCTCGCAGCGGTTGCCGGTGATGAAGCGCCTGCCCCCGCCGAAGTCGTTGATGGTGAGCTGGCAGTTGTTGGAGCAGCGGCCGCAGCGCGCATGGCGCTGGGTCACCGTCAGCGCGGCGATCTCGTCGGCGGAGAGCACCGAGGAGACGCCGTCCGCGCCGGCGCGGTCGCGGGCGAGCAGGGCGGCGCCGTAGGCGCCCATGCAGCCGGCGATGTCGGGGCGAACGGCATCGACGCCCGTGAGCAGCTCGAAGGCGCGCAGCGTGGCGTCGGACATGAAGGTGCCGCCCTGGACGATCACCTGGGAGCCGATGTCCCGGGGGTCGCGCAGCTTGATGACCTTGAACAGCGCGTTCTTGATGACGGAGTAGGACAGGCCGGCGGCGATGTCGCCCACGGTCGCCCCCTCCTTCTGGGCCTGCTTGACGCGGGAGTTCATGAAGACCGTGCAGCGGCTGCCGAGGTCGACGGGCGCCTTGGCCGCTATCGCCTCCGCCGCGAAGTCGCGCACGTCCATGTCCATGGAGACGGCGAAGCTCTCGATGAAGCTGCCGCAACCGCTGGAGCACGCCTCGTTGAGCATGATGTGCTCGATGACGCCGTCGCGCACGCGCAGGCACTTCATGTCCTGGCCGCCGATATCGAGGATGAACTCGACGCCCGGCAGGAAGGCGCGGGCGCCGCGCAGGTGGGCCACGGTCTCGATCTCGCCGGAATCGGCCTTGAGCGCCTCGATGAGCAGGGCCTCGCCGTAGCCGGTGGTCGTGACGTGGCCGATGCGCGCGCCCGCGGGCATGTGCGCGTAGAAATCGGCCATGATGGCCTTGGCGGTGCCGAGGATGTCGCCGTTGTTGTTTCCGTACCAGGTATGGAGGAGCTGGCCGTCCTCGCCCACCATCGCCGCCTTCATCGTGGTCGAGCCGGCGTCCAGGCCGATGAAGACCCGCTCGCCCGTATAGCTCGCCGCGTCGCCGCGCGGGACGACCTCCGCGTCGTGCCGGGCCTTGAACGCGGCGTAGTCGGCCGCGGTCTCGAAGAGCGGCTCCAGGCGCGCCACCTCGGCGCCCTGGGTATCGCCCAGCGCGTCGATGGCATCAATGAGCTCGCCGAACGTCGACAGATTGCTCGACTCGTGCGCCATGGCGGCACCCGAGGCGACGAAGAGGTGCGCGTTCTCGGGCACGATGCGATGGGCCTCGTCCAGGTCGAGCGTGAGGTAGAAGCGGCGGCGGAGCTCCGAGAGGTAGCGCAGCGGGCCGCCCAGGAAGGCGACGTGGCCGCGGATGGGGCGTCCGCAGGCGAGGCCGGAGATGGTCTGGGTGACCACGGCCTGGAAGATCGAGGCGGCGACGTCCTCGGGACGGGCGCCCTCGTTGAGCAGCGGCTGGACGTCGGTCTTGGCGAAGACGCCGCAGCGGCTCGCGATCGGATAGATGGTGGTCGCGTCGGCGGCGAGCTCGTTGAGGCCGCTCGCATCCGTATGCAGCAGCGTCGCCATCTGGTCGATGAAGGCGCCGGTGCCGCCCGCGCACGTTCCGTTCATGCGCTGCTCGATGCCCGAGTCGAAGTAGATGATCTTGGCGTCCTCGCCGCCGAGCTCGATGGCCACGTCGGTCTGCGGGATGAGGGTCTCGACGGCGCGCTTGCTCGCGATGACCTCCTGCACGAACTCCAGGCCAAGCCATTGCGAGAGCAAAAGGCCGCCCGAACCCGTGATGGCGCAGGTCATGCGCGCATCGGGCATGAGGGCGGCGGCGCCGACGAACAGGTCGCGGGCGCACGCGCGCACGTCGGTGTGGTGGCGCTGGTATTTGGCGTAGACGACCTCGTTCGCGTCGTTCAGCACCGCGAGCTTGACGGTGGTGGAGCCGACGTCGATTCCGAGATGCAGGTTGCCGTCATCGAGCTGGGGGTTGTAGATGCAGTCCTCGGACATGTCAGTCACCTTTCCGCGGGCGTGGTGGAGGGGGCGTCGGATCCGGTCGGGCCAAGCGGTGCGCCCGGCTCGGGCTGGGACGCCGCGCCCGCCGGCGCCTGGGGCTTCATGCTCATCAGCTTGAGGCCGTACGCCGGAACGTTGATATCGATGGGTTTTCCGTACAGGTCGCCGGGGCGCACGAAGGCGACCACGGTCATGATGCGCGCCATGGTCTCGGGGCTCTCCCTGAGCCCGTTTTGAAACCAGCGCTGCACGATGCCGACCTCGGAGGAGATGACCGAGACCAGGTAGTAATCGAAGAAGGCGCCGAGGGCCTGGGGCAGGATACCGGTCTGCATGCGCCCGGAGACGACCTCGCGCGCCATGCAGATGACCTTCTCGATGAAGGCCTGGTCGCCGCCGGGGCCCAGCAGGGCGCCGATGAGGGCGCCGTTCTCCTTGAGGTAGCGCAGCAGCTCGACGGAGCCGGGGGCCGGCACGGCGTCCTCGATATGGCGGTACAGGTCGTCGAGGCTCGCCGCGGCGATCACCTCGACATGCGCGCGGACCTCGTCGAGCAGGGCGCCTTCGACCCGCTCGATGAAATCGGGGATGTCCTTGTAGTGGCTGTAGAAGGTCCGGCGCGTGAGGCCGGCGCGCTCCGTGAGGGCGGCGACGGTCACCCGGGACAGGTCCCCCGCCTGCGTAAGCTCCTCCGCGAGGGCCTCGCGGAGCATGCGCTGCGAGCGGAGGGAGCGGCGGTCGAGCTTGCGGCCGCCAAGGGCTTTGAGCGTCACGTTGCCTCCAATGAGCTCAATAGCTATTACTCTGTATGGGCATTATTGCACAGAGTGTGCATCATGTTTCCGCGCCATGATAATTCCTCACAAATCGACTGGCATATAGCGCGCGCATGTGAAAAAGGGCGGGGCGCAGTTCATTGCGCCCCGCCCCTCGCGGCGTCAGTCGATGCGGGTGTACTCCCTCGCGCCCCGCACGGTGGCGACCATGTGCCTGGGAACCGCATGGAGCGCGCAGTTGCCGATGACGGCGCTCGCGGCGCGCTTGGCGGCATCGCTGCCGTTGGAGGTGGCGTAGGAGTGCTCGAAGCGCCCGAGCATGGCGATGTCGTTGCCGCCGTCGCCGTAGACGGCGACCTCCTCGGGGGCGATCCCGAGGTAGCCGGCGAGCCAACCGAGCGCCTCGCCCTTGTCGACGCCCGCCGCGGTGATCTCGAACATGACGGGGCTGAACGGGGCGTTCGTCACCGTCCGCTCGTTCTCTGCCAGGAATGCCCTGAGCTCCGCGTCCAGGGCGGGATCCGCCACGCGGGCGTTCACCTTGCAGATGTCGCGGGAGAGGATGTCCCCGATCGAGCATCCGTACTCGCACTCGGAGCGCATGCGGCGGCGACGGAACCTCAGCGCCGCCATCTTGACCTGGCTGGCGAGACCGCCGTCGGAGGCGAAGCTCGCCTGCTGCTCCTCGTAGCTCGCGGTGACGTAGGTGCGCTCCAGGCCCACGCACTCGAATATGACCTGCGGAAACGAACGCACGAGCTCCTCGAGGAAGGACGGGTCGACGTCGCGGTGCCTGATCACGCGGCTCTCGCGATCCAAGACGATGGAGCCGTTCGAGCAGACCGCCTCGATGGGGACGCCGCGAAACCCGAAGTCCGACGTCGATCGCATCGTGCGACCGGTCGCCACGGCGAAGTGCGCGCCGGCGTCGGTCACGGTGCGAAGCGCTGACAGGATGACCGGATCGACCAGGTGGGCGGCGTTGAGCAGGGTTCCATCCAGATCGCTTGCGAACAGCTTGATCATGCGGGCTCCTCCGAAGACTCTCTCCATCACTCGCGACCCATCATACGACAGGCGCGGGCATCGCGCGGGCGTCTAGCCGAGGGCGACGTCCAAGACCATCATGATCACGAAACCCGCGATCACGCCCAGGGTGCCGGCGTTCGAGTGCTCGCCGAGGTTCGCCTCGGGGATGAGCTCCTCGACGACGACGTAGACCATGGCGCCCGCCGCGAAGGCGAGCATCCACGGCATGAACGGGGTGATCCAGCCGGATGCGAGCACGACGCCGATGCCGAACAGCGGCTCGACGATTCCCGACAGGCTGCCCAGGACGAACGCGCGCACGCGGCCCATGCCCTCGCGCGCGAGGGGCAGCGACACCGCCGCGCCCTCCGGGAAGTTCTGCAGGCCCATGCCCACGGCCAGCGCCATAGCCATGCCCAGGTAGGCGTCGCCGGCGGCGCCGGGCGTCTGGGCGGCCATGGCGAACAGCAAGCCGACGCTCATGCCCTCGGGAACGTTGTGGAGCGTCACCGCGGACACCAGGAGCGTCGTGCGCTTCCAGCTCGTCTTGACGCCCTCGGGCTCGTCGCTGCCCGCGTGCAGGTGCGGCAGGAAGGTATCGAGCGCCAGCAGGAACCCGACGCCGAGCAGGAAGCCGCCCGCGGCGGGGACCCACCCGACCTGCCCGAGCTCCTCCGCCTGCTCGATGGCGGGGTTGAGCAGCGACCACACCGAGGCCGCGATCATGACGCCCGCGGCGAAGCCCAGAAAGATGCGGTGCGCCGAGGGGCTGTCGCGGCGCACGAAGAAGACCATCGCGGAACCGAGCGTGGTCATGAGCCAGGTGAACCCGCAGCCGAGCGCCGCCCACAGCAGCGCCTGCGCGATCGATCCAGTCATAGGTGCTCCCCCATTCTCTCGTAGTCGTAGGCGCGCCCGGCCGCGCCGGGCGCGATCGATAGGCCGGCGCGGCGGCTACAGCAGCGCGCGCAGCCTCGGATAGACCTCGTCGAGCGTATCGAACATGCGACCCATGGCGGCGATGCCGAACAAGCCGGCGACCTCCGGCACCATGAAGACGTCCGACGCGCAGGCGAGGCGTCCGCCTTCGGCGAGCGTGAAGACGATCCAACGGTAGCCCGCGTTCAGGTCGTTGACGAGCTCCAGCGCCTCGGCGCGGCGGTCGGGGGCGACGCGACCCAGCGATTCGACCTCGAGCCGGGCCCCGCGGTCGTTGATGCGGAACAGGACGGTCGTGGGCGGAAGGCTCGCGCCCGACCATCCCACGCGGACGGTGTCCACGAGGTTCTCGTCGTCCAGCGGGGTGTCGCTGCGGTACTCGATGCCCGCCTCGCGCATGCTGCGCATGAGCTCCAGGGAATTCCGATACATCGCCGCCCCTCCCTACGCGAGGCCCAGGGCCAGGCCGACCATGCGGACCGCGAACGCGGCCACCCAGGCGACGGCGCACTGCAGCGCGAACACGGCGACGGCCCAGCGGGTGCCGAACTCGTTCCTGACGGCGCCGATGGCGGCGACACACGGCGGGTAGAGCAGCGTGAAGACGAGGAAGGCGTACGCCGTGAGCGGCGTGAACAGGCCCGTCAGCGCGGCGGCGGAATCCGTGCCGAGCAGGACGGCGAGGGTGGAGATGACGCTCTCCTTGGCCATGAGCCCCGTCACCAGGGCGGTCGAGGCCCGCCAGTCGCCGAACCCCAGGGGCTCGAGGACGGGCGCGATGACGCCGCCGAGGGCGGCCAGCAGGCTATCGGCCTGGTCGGCCACCACGTTGAGCTGCCAGTCGAAGGTCTGCAGGAACCAGATGACGATGCTCGCGGCGAAGATGATCGTGAAGGCGCGCTGGATGAAGTCCCTCGCCTTGTCCCACGCGAGCAAAAGCGTGGTCTTCGCGCTCGGCAGACGGTAGTTGGGAAGCTCCATGATGAAGGGGACGGGCTCGCCCTGGAAGAGCGTGCGCCTGAAGACGAGCGCGACGAGGGCCGCGATCGCGACGCCCAGCAGGTAGAGCGAGACCATGGCCAGCACGCTGCCGCGCGCGAAGAAAGCGGACGTGAGCAACCCGTAGACCGGCAGCTTGGCCGAGCAGCTCATGAACGGCGTGAGCATGACGGTCATCTTGCGGTCGTGCTCGGAGGGCAGGGTG
Source organism: uncultured Collinsella sp. (assembly GCA_900555585.1). GTDB lineage: Bacteria > Actinomycetota > Coriobacteriia > Coriobacteriales > Coriobacteriaceae > Collinsella. The sequence goes on along the minus strand of USLT01000034.1, from coordinate 1,048 downwards.
CGCGTCGCCATGATGGCCGGGACGCTGCAGCCGAAGCCCAAGATCATGGGGACGAAGCTGCGCCCCGACAGGCCGAATCGCCGCAGCACCTTGTCCATCACGAAGGCGACGCGCGCCATGTAGCCGGAATCCTCCAGCATCGACAGCAGCAGGAACAGCACGACGATCAGCGGAAGGAACGACAGCATGCTGCCGACGCCGGCGAAGACGCCGTCGATGACGAGCGACTGCACGACCGGGTTCACGCCCGCGCGGGCGAGCTCGGCGGCGCACCAGGCCGTCGCCCCGGCGACGCCCTCCTCCATCAGGCCCTGCAGCCATTTGCCGAGCGAGCCGAAGGAGAGCCAGAACACCAGGGCCATGATCAGCAGGAACGCGGGGAAGGCGGTGTAGCGCCCGGTCAGGATGCGGTCGATGGCCACGGAGCGCTTGTGCTCGCGGCTCTCGCGGGGCTTGACCACGCAGCGCGCGCACGCGTCGCCTATGAACGAGAAGCGCATGTCCGCGAGCGCGGCCAGCCGGTTGGAGCCGGACTCCTCCTCCATCTGGCCGATGATGCGCTCGATGACCTCGCGCTCGTTCTCGTCGAGCTCGAGCGCCGCGAGCACGAGCTCGTCGCCCTCGATGGCCTTGGTCGCCGCGAAGCGCAGCGGGAGCCCCGCGCGCTGCGCATGGTCCTCCACCAGGTGGGCGACGCTATGGACGCATCGGTGCAGGGCGCCGCCGTCCGTGCCGTCGACCGGGCAGAAATCGATGCGGCCGGGGCGCTCGTGGTGGCGCGCCACGTGGAGGGCGTGCTCGACGAGCTCGTCGATACCCTCCCCCTTCGCCGCCGAGATGGGGACGACCGGCACGCCCAGCGTGCGCTCGAGGAGGTTCACGTCGATGGTCCCGCCGTTGGCGGCGACCTCGTCCATCATGTTCAGCGCGAGCACCATGGGGCAATCGAGCTCCATGAGCTGCAAGGTGAGGTAGAGGTTGCGCTCGATGTTGGTCGCGTCCACGATGTTGATGACGGCATCCGGCTTACCCTGTATCAAAAAATCAC
>USLT01000033.1 GCA_900555585.1 uncultured Collinsella sp. | reverse complement strand
AAAAACCATAAGAGTGTTTCGACGAGAAACGCCCCTTCTCTAATGGAGAAACTGGGATTCTATTTGTAATCATTCCTGCCCTGCATGACAGAATGAGAAACTTACCATAAGGAATTGTTGAATATAATGAACAATATCTGATAACCCAGGGTCTCACCGAGGCTGATGGAAGGAAAAATGCCTGCCGTATCATTGCGTTTGTAGAGTCGTTTAATGCTGCGACGACTCTGCCCGTATAACCGATGAACATCAACACGTGTTGGGAGCTCGTATGATGTACAGGCAGGATGGTCCTAGGGGAGGGGCCGGCGCGAGCCGCCGGTCGAGCGGGGGACGCCATCATGGCATGAAGCGCATGTTTGGCGCGCTGGCCTGCGCTGCCGTCGCGTTGACGTGCACTGTTTCGACGCCGGCGTATGCCGTTCCGGCTGTTGGGGATCCGTCATGGCCCGAGGGGCAAAAGACCACGGTCGTGGATCCATCGACGATCACGACGTGGGAGGGCGTCGCCCATGAGGACACGGAGAACGTCGGCCGCATCTGGACGGACAAGACCGTCTCTAATGATGACGTGCGGCTTCCCGGTGGCATCGAGCCCGTCATCAAGAAGGACAACTCCGACTTCCTGGTCGGTCTGTCTGCCCTCTCGTCGACTTCCAACACCACTACGACTTCGAGTCGCCCGCTCGATATCGTCCTCGTCCTCGACGTTTCGGGATCAATGGACGACGGGCTCGGCGGAAGCTATGTGTACTCGCCGACGTATAGCGTCAGCGAGAGCATCTTTGCCCCGGCATACTATGTGATGACCGAAGACGGACAGTATCAAAGGGTCGAACGCATCGGCACGGGCATCGCAGGAATTCGTTTCGACCACTGGGAGCTAAACGGCAAGCGGGTATTCCCCAAGCGCTCGGAAGGGGACACCGCGGATGGGCGAATCCAGTTCTACGAGCGCGTCTATGACTCTGTGAGCAAGATAGACGGGTTGAAGAGCGCTGCGAGCCGATTCATCACCGCGACCGCAGAGAAGAATGGGGATATCGCCGACAAGGCTCGCCAGCACCGCATCTCGATCGTCAAGTTTGCCAGCGAGATGAGGAACACGATCGGCAACAACGTCAGCGGAGGTGAGAATTACACGCAGGTCGTGTCCGACCTCAAGGCATATACGCCGAATACGGTCTCGGAGGCGACGGACACCATCGATTCGCTGCGGACTGGAGGAGCGACGTCGGCGGACTACGGACTGCTGCAGGCGCAAGACGTTCTCAACGGGCGAAAGGCGGGAAATCGGGTCGACGAGCTCGTCGGCGCGCGCGAGGGGGCGCAGAAGGTCGTCATCTTCTTCACCGACGGCCAGCCGACGTATAGTAGCGGTTTCCAGGATACAGTCGCCAACAATGCGATTAAGACCGCTCGGGCGATGAAGACCGACGGTGCGCTCGTTTACTCCGTCGGTGTCTTCGCCGACGCGAACCCCGGTGATACGAGGGGAGCATTCAACGCGTACATGCACGGCGTGTCGAGCAACTATCCAGATGCGGAGGCATATAACGATCTCGGCAGTCGCGCGGAGAATTCCAACTACTATAAGGCCGCGACCGATGCGGACGAGCTGAACGGCATCTTCCAGGAGATCTCGGACGAGATCAACAAGGGAACGGGCCTTCCGACGCATACGACCGAGGGCATGGCCAACAAATCCGGCTACATCACCTTTACCGACGAGCTCGGTGCCTACATGCGGGTCGACGGATTCAAGTCACTCATCTTCGCAGACAAGGTGTTCGATCCGCAGCCGAAGACGAGCGACGGCCTCATCGACACCTATACCTATGAGGGTAAGGGTGGCAACACTCTCTATCCCGACGGCGACGTGAAGGATATCGTCGTTCAAGTCCAGCGCAGCGAAGAGCTCGCCAAGGGCGACATCGTGACGGTCAAGATCCCGGCCTCGCTCATCCCCCTGCGCAACTTCAAGGTCACGACCACCGAAGCGGGGTCGACCATGGAGATCGGCGAGGCCTACCCGCTGCGAATCTTCTACGGCGTCAGCATCAAGCCCGAGGTGCGTGCGGCCGTGATGAGCGGAACGGCAGACCAAGCCCTGCGCGATTACATCGCCGGGAATACCGCGGATGGTAAGACCAATTTCCACTCCAACTTCTACGATGGCAGGGTGATCGTGGAGGATGGCAAGCGGCTGGGCAACACCACCGCTTCCTTTGAGCCTTCCGATGTCAACAGCTTCTACTACTTCACAGAGGACACGCCGCTCTACACCGATAGGGAGTGCAAGATCCCCCTCACCAAAGAGCCGATTGCCGGTGAAGAGTATTACTACAAGCGCTCCTACTACAAGAAGGGAGGCGCCGGCCAGGCCGAGAAGGCTGAGAGCATCATCAAATTTATGGGCGTCAACTTCAACAGGCCGGAGCCCTATTGGAGTCAGGCGGCGGACGGTAGCTACTTCATCAAGAAGGGGGCTCCGCGCTTGACGCGCGTCGACTCCCTGACGCTTACCAAGGAGTCGAACGTTACGGGTACGGCGACCGAGGTTATCAACCCGCGCTGGGACAACGTCGATAATCCCCACATGGTGAACGTGAACCTCGGCAACAACGGAAAGCTTTCCATCGAGATGCCGGGCTCCCTGGCGATCAACAAAGACGCCCGCATCGCGCCGAACAAGGACATCGATCCCAAGGTTTTGGATGGAAAGAGCTTCGAGTTCGAGATCACCATTCCATCTGCTGCCGGCAAGACCCTGACGACCGAGGTGAGGAACGCCCAGAACGAGCGCGTCGGCGAGCCCTTCGACATGGAGTTCGACGCGTCCGGCAAGCGCCGCCAGAGTCTGAAGGACGAGGAGGCCCTCTACATCCACGGTCTCGACGCGGGTGCTGATTACACCGTGACCGAGGTCAAGGATAAGATGCCCGCCGGTTTCAAGCAGACGAGCGCCGAGGGCGATACGGGCAAGATCGCCGCGGGCAAGACTCAGGCCGCGAAATTCGTCAACACCTATGACGTCGCAGCGGTGGCTGTCGACGCCAAGGTCCTCGGCGGATACCAGAAGATCTTCGACCGCTGGGATATCGCCAAAACCTTCGATATCGAACTGAAGGCCTCCCAGGCGGGCAATCCCATGCCCAAGGGCTCCACGTCCGGCGCCGACGGCCGTGGTAGCAAGGTCGTCGAGGTGACCGAGGTAAATCAGATGGGCGATTTCGGCTCCATCTCCTTCGATAGGCCCGGCACGTTCGAGTACACCGTGAGGGAGGTCGCTCCTTCCGTCGAGGGTGTCATTCCCGGCGTGACGTACAGCAACGCGTCGTACACGATCCGCGTCGATGTCGCCGACGACGGCAAGGGTGGCCTGACGGCAACCTCTGCCATGACGAGGACCAATAACGATGCAGGCGTCGGTGTGAGCGAGCCCATCGAGAACAAGGTTGCCGTCTTTACGAACTCTTTCAACGCGCGGGAGACCTCCGCCGGTCCCGAGGCCGTGAAGGTCTACACCAATAAGGGCGGTTCGGAAACCGCTATGAAGGACGGTAAGTTCACGTTCAAGGTGAAGCCGCTGTCCGATGGCGCTCCCATTCCCGACGGCGTCGAGTTCCAGCCCGACGGCTATATCCATGTCAAGAATAGTGGTTCGAGCGTCGTCTTCGGCCAGGCCGTGTACGGCGAGGACCATGTCGGCCATACCTATGAGTACGAGATCCGCGAGGCCATTCCCGCGGGGGCGGATGCCGATAACGGTTACACCTTGAACGGCATGACGTACGACTCGTCGGTCTATATAGCTGCGTTCACCGTCTCCGTCGACGAGTCCGCGGCGGTCAAGGTCTCCGTCTCTTACTACAAGATGGTCGATCGCAAGCCCGAGCAGCTGCCCGAGGGGCAGATCCCCGAGTTCCACAACGTTTACGATCCCGAGGATGTGACGCTTCCGGGCGACGCCGCCTCCCCGCTCAAGGCACGCAAGACCCTCAAGGGTCGTGACGCCAAGGATGGCGAGACCTTCGAGTTCACGCTGGTTGCCGACAACAACGCCACCGACGCCGCGCTAGAGCATGACGATATCGTATTCGGTGATGATAACGCCGCAACTGAGCTCAAGGCATCCGTGACGGGGCTGAAGAACGGCGTCCCCGCGGACGCGCCCTTCGGTTCGGTCAAGTTCACCAAACCCGGCACCTATACGTTCGATATCAGCGAGAACGTCCCCGAGAAGGACGGCGCGGGCATGACGTATGACCGCGGCCACCAGAAGGTCACGGTCGTCGTGACCGATAAGAACGGCGTGCTCGAGGCGAAGGTGAACTACACCGGCGCCGCGACCGACGCCGCCGCCTTCACCAACATCTATAGGTCGAGTCTCGCCTACGGCGACGCCTTCTCGCTCGACGTCACCAAGACCCTGACCGGCCGTGCCCAGAAGGCTGGCGAGTTCGGCTTCTCCATCGTCGGTGCCGATAAGGACGCCACCGACCGCTTGGCCGAGAGCGACAAGTCGTTCGAGACGATCGCCCCTGCGGCGAAGGACGTCGCTACCAAGATGCCGGGCAAGCTCGCGGACCTGCGCTTCACGCAGGCCGATGCCGGCAAGACCTTCACCTACACGCTGAGCGAGGTCGTGCCCGACAAGAAGCTGGGCGGCGTGACCTATGACCAGACCACCTACAAGATCGCTATCCAGGTCGTCGACAACGCCGACGGCACCATGAAGACGATCACGACCGTGAGCAAGAATGGCGGCGACCCCGTCGGAACCTATGACAGCTCCGACGGCCGCGACGTCGTCACCCTCGGATTCAAGAACGCGTACAAGGCCGCGCCTGTTGAGGTGAGTCCCGATACGGCCGACCTCGGTCTGTACAAGGTCCTCAAGGGACGCGATTGGCTCGCGACCGATTCCTTCCACTTCACTATGAAGAGCGCCGTCCCCGGCCAGCCCGAGTCGCCCGTCGCCGAGAAGGACGTTGCCGCCCCCGGCGCGCAGGAGGGGGACAAGGTGCCCTTCAGCTTCGGCAGCTACACCTTCGATGCCCCGGGTACCTATTACTACGCTGTCGACGAGACGCCTGGAAACATCCCCGGCATCAGCTATGATGGCCATTCCGCACGCGTCGTCGTGGAGGTGACGGACAACCTCGAGGGCAAGCTTGTTGCCGACATCAAGGTCATCAAGGGCGTTTTCACCAACACCTATGAGGCCGAGCTCGCCCATGATGCGGCGGGCGGTCTGATCATCGCTAAGACCACCAAGGGTCACGACATGGCCGAGGGACAGTTCAAGTTCCAGGTTCAGGCGATGGACGGCAAGGGCACGACCGCGGCTGAGACCGCGAAGCGCATCGGTATCGGCCAGGGTACCGCCGACACGTTCGGCAACGTAGCCGGCAAGGATGGCGTGCGCGTCGAGATGAAGTCCCCCGCTCCGATCAAGTTCACCCAGGCGGACGCCGGTAAGTCGTTCGTGTTCACGGTTTCCGAGATGGGCACCGACGGCGAGCCCGGTACCGGTGGGAAGAAGGACGGCTATACCTATAGCGATGCCGTCTACACCATCGAGCTGTCCGTCGCCGACAACCTCGACGGAACCCTGACGCTCACCACCAAGGTGACCGACAAGGACAACAAGACGACTACCACCGAAAGCACCGCCGCGAAGCCCCTCGCCACGACGATCGACTTCGTGAACAGTTATGCCGCCGCGACCAGCGATGCGACCGACGTCGACCTCGCGACCGCCGCGACCAAGACGCTCGACGGCCGCAACATGAAGGCTGGCGAGTTCTCCTTCGAGATCGTAAGCAATCCGATCGCCGAGCAGGGTGCTGAGAAGAAGATCGCCACGGGCGAGAACGCCGCTGCCGACAGCGGCAAGCCTGCTGCCGTGACCTTCGAGCCCGCCTCGATCGGTTACGACCTCAAGCAGCTCAAGTCCCTCGCCGCCGATGGGACCGCCGACCGCTATGTCGATGCTGGCACCACCAAGGACGGCAGGCCGCAGTACACGGTCCGCTACACCGCGCGCGAGCTGACGCGCCAGCTTCCCGCCGGCGTTACCGCGGTCAAGGACAGCTTCGACTTCACCGTGACCGTCGTCGACAACGGTGACGGCACGCTCGCCGCCACCGCCAACTACCCCGAGGGCGGCCTGGCGTTCATCAACACCTATAGCTGGCAGCCCGTCGTCGTCGATCCCGACGCGATCAAGGGCGCTGCCGTGACCAAGGTCCTCAAGGGTAACCGCGGTACCGACCTCGCGGACGGCGAGTTCGAGTTCCGGATGACCGCCGAGGCGACCGCCGGCTCGCTCGACACCGTGAAGGATGCCGACGGCAAGGTATGGCCTGCCACCAAGACGGCTACCAACAAGACCGATGGCTCCGTCGACTTCGGCGAGATGAGCTTCTCCGCCGCCGGCACCTATAAGGTGACCATCAAGGAGGTCAAGGGCGACGCTGCCCATATGACCTACGACGGCCATGAGTTCACCTACACCATCAAGGTGACGTACGATCCTTCGACTGGCAAGCTCTCTGCCGAGGTCGAGGGCCTCGACCCCGCGAAGGCGACCTTCACCAACGTCTACTTCAACGAGAGGGACGCCAAGGACGTTACCGTCAATGGCGCCGATAAGCCGCAGGCTTCCGTCGACGGAAAGCTCGTCGGCGTGGGCGACGAACTCACCTACACCATCGACTGGGTCAACAACGCCGTGGATAAGAGCGGCACTCCCGCCGCTGCGAACGTAACCGTTACGGATAAGATTCCGCACGGCACCGAGTTCGTCAGCGCCTCCGATGGCGGTAAGCATGAGAACGGCGCCGTCACCTGGAAATTCAACAATCAGCCTGCCGGCGCTTCTGGCACGGTGGCCCTCACGGTGCGCGTGACCGATGACGCCGTGCTGACCGGTTCCATCGAGAACCAGGCCTCCATCCAGATCGGCGACAACAAGGTGGCCACCAACGCCACCGAGACGTTCGTTCCCGGCAAGTCCGAGGCGACGCATCCCGACGAGGTCAAGCCCGGCGAGACGCTCCTGACCTATCAGATCAA
>USLT01000032.1 GCA_900555585.1 uncultured Collinsella sp. | reverse complement strand
GGCATTCTTGCGACGGCCGGTGCCGTAGTAAACAACGGTGTTCTCAGCCATCTTTAAGCCTCCAGCTCGATCTTAACGGGGTTCTGGGCAGCATGCGGGTGCTCTGCGCCAGCGTAAACCTTGAGCTTCTTGAGCTGCTGGCGACCAAGCGTGGTCTTGGGGAGCATGCCGCGGACGGCGCGCTCGATGACCTGCTCGGGGTGCTTCTCCATAGCCAGGCGGAAGCTCTCGGCCTTGAGGCCGCCATTGTAGCCGCTGTGACGGTAGTAGACCTTGGTGTCAGCCTTGTTGCCGGTAAGCTGGACCTTATCGGCGTTGATGACAACCACAAAGTCACCGCAGTCAGAGTTCGGGGTGAACTGAGGCTTGGTCTTGCCGCGCAGGATAGCTGCGATCTGAGTGGCGAGACGGCCCAGGATTGCACCCTCGGCATCGATGAGGACCCAGTTACGGGTAACCTCACCCTGCTTGGCGTAGTGAGTCGACTTCTGAATCACTTGACTCCTCCATGTACAGTACGTGTCTTAACAGAGTTTCACGGGGCTCTGCAAAGTAACTTGTCGAGTATACATCTTTGAGGGGTCGAGTCAACGCATTTTCGGCTGTCTAGCAGAGTTTCTGCACAGACGGAGCACGATTTGACCGCGTAACGGCGGGGCGCCCCAAAGCCCTACGCAAGAAACGAGCGCACATCGTCGAGCAAGCGCCGTCCCTCTTGCCTGCCCTGGATGTAGAGCGACAGCAATTTGGTTGGGTCGTGCTCGATATGGCCGATCTCGACCGGTGTGGGCGGCGCCACAACGAGCGCCCGCCCCCGCCGCTCGTACTCCCAGATGTGCTCGCGCTGCACGTTGTAGCGCTCGTGACGGTTCTCCAGCGCATCGAGGAAATACGGATAGGCGCCGTATCGAGCCCGCGCCGGCACCATGAGGTCATAGGGACCCTTCACATATGAGCGATCCTGCGTGAGGACGACCACCGCGCGGTCGAACCCGGCTTCTTCGAGAACGTGCTCGATGGGCACGGAATCCGCCACGCCGCCATCCTGATAGAGGTCTCCGTCGATCTCGACCGGCTGGGTGACCAGCGGCAGCGATGTCGTCGCACGCAGCACGTCGACGTCGAGCACCGCGTTTTCCACGGGGAGATATGCCGCCGTACCGAACACTACATCGGTCGCCACGGCGAACAGCTTCATGGGATTCGCCTCGAACGACCCGTTGTCGAACGGATCGATGCGGTCCTGGATGTCGTTGAGGAGGAAATCGTAGCCCACGATGCTACCGCTCGTCGCCAGCGACTTCGCACCGATGTAGTTACCATCGTTGCAGTACGCAAGGTTCACGCGGTTCACGCGCCCGACCTGATGCGATTTGAGATTCATGCCGCTCAGCGCACCGGCGGAAACGCCATAGCACGAAGCGAACTCGACGCCGTGCTCCATGAACACGTCGAGCACGCCGGCCGTAAACTGGCAGCGGAAGCTCCCGCCCTCAAGCACCAGGGCGACTTTTCCCGCGTTGGCGGCCTTCTGCTGAGCATCCATGGCGACGTCCCTTCTTCGACGGCAAATGCGCCCGCGGCCATCGCGCAGGCGGCTCTTGCTCTTCTACCACAAAACGCCCGCATGCAAACCTTCCCGTCCAAACACGCCCGCTATAACAAATAAAGCCCCATCCGCTATCGGATTTCCAGCAGCCCAGCCGAAACTCGGCGCGGGACCGGACCCCCGATAGCAGAAGGGGCCATCTCCAAGAGCGCGAACGGGATGGCGGTCGGTCGCGCCCGGGGATGCGAGAAGGAAGACGGCGCTACGCGTCGGGCGTCACGACCGGGTCGTCATTTATGAGATCGCTGCCGCGACCATAGCTCGGACGCGCTGCATCGCGCTGAATCTCCAGGGACAGCGCACGCACGCGCTCGGTCGGAACGATCTCGTAGCGATGGCACGCGCACACGTGGTCCGAAAGCACCTCGCGCTGCTCGGGCGCGCTCACGTCGCAGGCACCGACCTTGGCGAAGCACCGGCTCGCAAAGCGGCATCCCGCCGGCGGATCGATGGGGCTCGGCACGTCGCCCTCCAAAATGATGCGGCGGCGCTGCAGCTTGGGGTCGGGGCTGGGGATAGCCGACAGGAGCGCTTGGGTGTAGGGGCACAGCGGCTCGGTATAGAGGCTCTCCTTCGGCGCGATCTCCATCATGCGCCCCAGGTACATCACGCCCACGCGGTCGGAGATATGCTTCACGACGTTCAAGCCGTGCGCGATGAACAGATACGTGAGCCCCAGCTGCTCCTTTAGATCGTCCAGCAGGTTGAGCACCTGGGCCTGGATGGAGACGTCGAGGGCCGAAACGGGCTCGTCGCAGACGATCAGCTTCGGTTCGAGCGCGAGCGCGCGGGCGATGCCCACACGCTGGCGCTGGCCGCCCGAGAACTCGTGCGGATAGCGGTTCTTCATATACGGGGCGAGGCCGACCAGCTCGAGCAGCTCGTCCACCCGGTCGTCGACTTGCTCCTTCGGAAGGATCTTGTTGGTGAGGATGGGCTCGGCGATGATCTTGCCGATGGTCATGCGCGGATTCAGGCTCGCATAGGGATCTTGGAACACCAGCTGAATATCCTGGCACATCGCACGGCGCTCCCGTGGATTCAGCGCGGTGATATCGCGGCCCTCGAAGAGGATTTTGCCGCCGGTAGGCTTGAGCAGCCCGCAGATCATCTTGCCGATCGTGGTCTTACCGCAACCGGATTCGCCGACCAGGCCGAAGGCCTCGCCGCGGCGAATGGTGAAGCTCACGTCGTCGACCGCTTGGACGAAGGAGGTCGGACGACCGAAGAAGTCCGTACCGGCAACGAAGCTCTTGGTGAGGTGTTTCACCTCGATGAGGTTGCTTGCTTGTTCCCGACCCATCTTATCGCGCCTCCTCGGGTGATGCGGACGCGCGGCGCGACGCCCGCACGCTTTGGTTGATGATCTCTCGCTCCTGCGCCTCGAGCTCCGCCTTCACGCGATGCGCCGCCTCCGTGGCCTTTACCGCCTCGGCGACCTCGCCCTCATCGTCGTACAGATGGCAGCGCACCTTGCGCTTGGTGCCCGGCAGCTGCTTGAGCTGCGGGGCCTCGGTGCGGCAACGCTCGCCGCAGCGCTCGCAGCGATCCGAGAACGGGCAGCCCGCGGGCATGTCGAGCGGATTGGGAACCGATCCCTTGATCATGTAGAGGCGGCCGGAATTCTGCTCCTCCAAGCGCGGAATCGACCGGAGGAGGCCCAGCGTGTACGGATGCAGCGGATGCTCGAACAGCTCGAACTTCTCGCCCTCCTCGACCACCTGACCGCAATACATGACCACCACGCGATCGGCCACTTCGGACACGACCCCCAGGTCATGGGTGATAAGCAGCACGGCCATGTTGAACTCGCTACGCAGCTTGTAGATAAGTTCGAGGATCTGCGCCTGGATGGTCACGTCGAGCGCCGTGGTGGGCTCGTCCGCGATGAGCACCTTGGGGTTGCATGAGAGCGCCATGGCGATCATGACGCGCTGGCGCATACCGCCGGACATCTGGTGCGGGTAGTCGCGCGCCCGGTCCTCGGGGCTGGGGATCCCCACCAGGCGCAGCATCTCGACCGCGCGGGCCCACGCCTCCTTCTTATCCACGTCCTCGTGCGCCTGGATGGCCTCGACGATCTGGTCGCCCACGCGGTAGACCGGATTCAGGCTGGTCATGGGCTCTTGGAAGATCATGGAGATGTTTCCTCCGCGTACCTGCTCCATCTCGGATTCGGAGAGGGAGAGCAGATCCTTTCCGTCGAAGGCGATGGATCCGCCGGCGACGTGGCCGGGCTTCTGCAGCAGGCCCATGATGGACAGCGACGTGACGCTCTTGCCCGAACCGGACTCGCCCACCACAGCCAGAATCTCGCCTCGGTCGAGATCGAACGTGACACCGTTGACCGCGCGCACCACGCCCTTGCGGGTGGGAAACTCCGTCACCAGGTCGCGCACCTCTAGCATTGCCATATGATCACCGATTCCTAGACTTTGGGTCGAACGCATCGCGGATGCCGTCGCCGAGCAGGTTGAAGGCGAGGACGGTCACGGTGATGGCCAGACCAGGGAAGATCATCGCGTGCGGAGCCGCGAAGATGTAGTTGCGGCCGCGCCCCAGCATATCGCCCCACTCGGCCGCCGGGGGCTGGACCCCCAAACCCAGAAAGCCCAGGGCCGCCGCGTCCAGGATGGCACTGGAGATGCCCAGCGTGGCGCGGACGATGATGGAGGGCATGACGTTAGGCAGCACGTGTCGGAAGATGATGAGCGCATCGGAATCGCCGATCACGCGCGCAGCGGCCACGTAATCGGACTGCTTGACCGACAGCACCTGGCTGCGCACGATGCGCGCGTACTCGGGAATGGAGACGAAGCCGATCGCGATGATCGCCTTGTCGACGCCGCGTCCCAATGCCGCCATGAAGGCGATGGCCAGCAATATCGACGGGATGGCGAGCATCATATCCATGACGCGCATGATAACGGTGTCGAGCACGCCGCCCTTGTAGCCGGCGATCGCACCGAGGGCGACGCCGATGGTCAGCGATATCGCAACTGACAGCAACCCCACGGTCAGAGAGATCTGGCTGCCGATGAGCACGCGGCAGAAGATATCGCGGCCCTGCTGGTCGGTGCCGAACCAGTGCGCGGCGCTGGGACCCTGAAACGATGCGGACAGGTCCTGCTGATAGGGATCGTACGGAAGGACCTGGGGCGCGATGAACGTGATGAGCGCGACGAGCGCGAGCGCGACGATGACGCCCAGGCTCACCATGGCAGGGACATTCTGACGCAGCGCGTACCACACGTCCTTCCACGGCGATTCGGTCTTCTCGACCCCCCGCTTCTCCTGATCGGGAGCGTCGTTCTGCATAACGGCGGCGGTCATGCGGATCACCCCTCTTCCTTTGCATACGAGATTCGAGGATCGAGATAGGCGTAGACCACGTCGACAACCAGGTTGATCACGATGAAGATCACGCCAATCAGCAGCACGGCACCCTGCACGACGGGAAAATCGGACTTCAAGATGCAGTCGACCACGTACTTGCCGAGCCCGGGCCAAGCGAACACCGTCTCGGTCAGCATGGCACCGCCCAAAAGGCTTCCCAGCTGCAGGCCGATGACCGTGGTGACGGGCAACATGGCGCAGCGCAGCGCATGATGGCGATGCACGCGGCCGACCTTGAGGCCCTTGGCGCGCGCGGTGCGGACGTAATCCTCGTTCAGCGTCTCCAGCATACTCGAGCGCGTCATGCGGGTGATAACCGCCATGGAATACATGGAGAGCGCTAGAGCCGGTAGGATGATATGGCTCAAAGCGTCGCCGAACGCCTCGAAATCTCCGGACAGCAAGGTATCGAGCAGATAGAGTCCCGTCCCGCCCACGGGCTGGAGCAACGGGTCGATGCGGCCCGAACTGGGTAGCACGTGAAGCACGCCGGCGAACAGGATAATCAGCAAGACGCCCAGCCAGAAGATGGGCATCGAGACGCCCACCAGGGCAAGGACGGTCGCGATGCCGTCGATCGCGGTGTTCTTATGGGTCGCAGACAGCACACCCAGGGCGACGCCCGCTGCCGCCGCGATCACGATCGCCACGAGCGCGAGCTCGACGGTCGCCGGGAATCGGGCCATCACCTCCTGCAGCACGGGAGCTTGCGTGTAATAGCTCTCGCCCAGGTCGCCGCGAATGGCCCCGAACAGGAAATCGAAGTACTGGACGATGATGGGATCGTTCAAACCCTGTGCATCGCGCCATGCCTGCATGGCCTCGGGAGTCGCATGCTGGCCCAGCACCACCGGCGCCGGATCGGCCGAGAACACCCTCATGATGAGGAAGACGATGACCGAAACGCCCAGCAACACGGGGATAGCCTGCAGCATGCGCTTGACGATGTATTTCAGCATGGAGGACCCTCCTTTCTAACCTACGGCTCGGCGTCAGCGGCAGAAGCAGCGGGGCAGGAAATCGTCCCGCCCCGCTGCACGGCTCGCGACGCAACGCCGAACGTGCGTTATGCGGACTTGGTCACGCCTTCCATGTGGACGACTCCGGTGGGGTGATAGAAGAAGCCCTTGACCTTGGGGCTGTATCCCGCGAGGTTCTTGGAGTGGCTGATGAGCATCCAAGGCATCTGGTCTGCGACCATCTGCTCGCACTGCAGGTAGATATCGTCGCGCTCGTCGCCATCAACGGTCTCGAGACCCTTCTGGATCAACGCGTTGTACTCTTCGCTGCGGAAGCGCCCGACGTTCATGGAGACGTTCTCATCCGAAAGCAGGTTCATGAAGTTGTCGGGATCGCCGTTGTCGCCGACCCAGCCGTAGAGGCAGACGTCGAAGGCGTCCGTCTCGACCTTGGTCTTGTACGTGGTCCAGTCATAGGAGACGATCTCCATATCCACGCCCACCTTCGCCAGATACCCCTGGATGGCCTCGGCCAGGGCCTGGCCGCCGATCGAGTTATACGGGCGCGGGTTGGTGTAGGCGAGCATGGTGCAGCTGGTGATGCCGAGCTCGGCAAACGCGGCCTTCGCGGCATCGGGATCATATGCGGTACGCGCAACCTTCTCGGCATAAGGCGCCATCCACAGCGGCATCACGGATGTCGCGACACCGGCGTAGTCGCCGTACAGGCTCTTGACCATTTCCTCCACATTGACCGCCTGGCAGAATGCGCGGCGCGCCTCGACGGTGGTGAACTGGCTGCTGTCGTTACGGAAGGCCATGTAGTTGATGTTCATGCCGTCCTCATCGAACAGCTCGCAGCCGCCCTGGGTGATGGTGTCGACCACGGAGGCATCGATGCCGTCGATGATGTCGACCTCGCCGTTGGTGAGGGCGGTCACGCGGCTGGAGTTCTCGGCGATGAAGCGGAAGACCACGTTCTTGATCTTGGGCGCGTTCTCCTTGTCCCAGTAGTCCTCATTCGCCTCGAGGACCACGTTCTCGCCCTTGGACCAGGACACGAACTTGTAGGGACCGGAGCCGACCGGCTGCTCGTTCGAGCTGCCCGCTTCGAAAGCGGAGGGGGCGACCACGGGAGCCGCCAGGGC
>USLT01000031.1 GCA_900555585.1 uncultured Collinsella sp. | reverse complement strand
TGATGAACAGCACGCGGTTGGTATAGCTCGCCGCGAAGCTGTCGTGCGTAACCATGAGGACCGTCGCCTGGTCGCGCTGGTTCATGGCCTCGAGGCTCTCGAGCAGCAGACGGGCGTTCTTGGAATCGAGCGCGCCGGTGGGCTCGTCGGCCATGATCACGGCGGGATTGGTGACGAGGGCGCGGGCGGCGGCGACGCGCTGCTGCTGGCCGCCGGACAGCTGGTAGGGATACTTGTCGAGCGTCTCGGCGATCGAGAGCCGGCGGGCGACCTCCTCGACGCGCGCCAGCACCTCCTTCGCCGGGACGCGGGCGATGGTGAGGGGCAGCGCGATGTTCTCGCGCGCGGTCAACGTGTCGAGCAGGTTGGAATCCTGGAAGATGAAGCCCAGCTGCTCGCGACGGAAGCGCGTGAGCTTGTCGTGCTTCATGCGCGTGAGGTCCACGCCGTTTACCAATACGGAGCCGCTGGTCACGCTGTCGATGGTCGACACGCAATTGAGCAGCGTGGACTTGCCGGACCCGGAAGGGCCCATGATCGCGACGAACTCGCCGCGCACCACGCTGAAGGACACGTCCTCCAGCGCACGGGTCACGTTGCTGCGGCCACCGTAGACCTTCTCGATATTCCGCGCCTCGAGGACGACCGGGGCCGGCCCCGCCTCCCGTCCGGCGGACGCCGCGTGCCGGCCCAGGACCGTCTGGCCGGCGGATGCGCTCATGTTGACTGCCATCTGCGTCTCTCCTTTCGCGCCGACCGCTCGGCGCTCGTCTCGTCATGTGGCTCGTACCATATAGTCGTCCAGGAGCCGAGTGCCCTGCCATCGATTTGGCTTACGCTATTATTACGCTTTTGCAAGGTAGGAAGTACGCGCGGGCGCAGGCCGCGCAACGGGGAGGACCCATGAAAACGGTGCACGTCGCCGCCGGCATCATCTGCAGGGAGGGATCCGACGAGGTCCTCGCGGCCATGCGGGGCCATGGAAGGTTCGAGGGGCTCTGGGAGTTTCCGGGCGGCAAGGTCGAACGGGGCGAGTCCCCCGAGGACGCCTGCGTCCGCGAGCTGCGCGAGGAGCTCCACGTGGACGTCACCGACCTGCGGGCCTTCTACACCGTCGAGTACGACTACGAGGACTTCCATCTCTCCATGGAATGCTACCTATGCCGGATCGCCCAGGGAGATCCGGTGCAGACCGAGCATCGCGAGATCCGCTGGGTGCACAGACCCGACCTGGCATCCCTCACCTGGATGCCCGCGGACGACGGCCTCGTCGAGGCGCTCATGCAGGCGGGAGACGCCGAGGGCGACGAGCGCCAGGTCAAGCGCAGGCGCGACAGCCGCAAATCGATGCAGGGCAACAAGCGCTCCGACACCAAACCGGAGCTGCTCGTGCGCCAGCGCCTGCGCGAGGCGGGGCTTACCGGCTACCGCCTGCAGTGGAAGCAGGCGCCGGGCCGGCCAGATATCGCCTTCCCGGGGCGAAGGATAGCGATCTTCGTGAACGGCTGCTTCTGGCACCGGTGCCCCAACTGCAATCCCTCGACGCCCAAGCGCAACACGGAGTTCTGGGAGGCGAAATTCCGCCGCAACGTCGAGCGAGACGCGCGCGCGATAGCCGAACTCGAGGACGCGGGCTGGATGGTGCTGACGATCTGGGAGTGCGAGCTCAAGCGCGACCGCATCGACCAGACCATGGAGCACGTCGTCGACGCCGTGCGCTCGAGGCCGCATCCGCGATCGATTCCAAGGTGACGGGGGCATCCGACCTGTGGTAACACATGACGCGCCGATGGGGATAATCCACCGTCTGCCAACCGTTTCTGCATGATTGGTCCATACTGAACGGTAGCTTTTCCAGGGTCGAACGGTAGGTTTACACTGATACACCCATATCTACCTGCATCTTTATACATACATCAAATAGCAGTAAGTCTTTTTTTAGCATTTGTTGCACAACAAAGCGGTGATAATACCTAACAGCGCACGACGGAGCAGCGACCGAGTGCGCATGGTACAGGTGGACGAGCGAGGAGGTCGACGCATGCATTCTCCCAAAGACGCGGCTGTCTCCTCCCGTTGGCAGCCTTCTAGACGTGCGAACCATTTCTCCTTCCCCCCGACACAGAGAACTGGCCTCCTCGACTCCACCGTCATCGCCGGAAAGCGCTCGGAAGACCAGCGGGTCAACCTCGACCGGTCTTTCACGCGCCTGCTCGGGGCGCTCAACATGTAGCGGCCCCGCCCATCTGGCAAGCCTTTCGGGCGACTCGGACCCCGCAACCGGTTTCCGCCGGCTGCGGGGTCCTTTTTCATGCGAGCATCGGGCGCGCCGACCGCCGCATGCATGCCAGAAGCAGCTTCCCCCATGCCGACGCGATAAAAAAAGCGGGCCCTGCCGTGACAGGACCCGCGAAGCGGATATCCGCAAGCGATGCGATTCAAGAAGCCGGGCTACATGAGCTTGGTCTCCTCCAGGCGCTCGATCACCCACGCGTTCGCGCGGATGACGGGACGCCGGAACAGCAAACCGAGGGCGAAGGACGGCACCAGGTAGCTCGCCAGAATGCCCATCTCGATCCAATACTCCGCCCCGTAGGCTCCGGCCATCGCGGCATGCATCGCGTTGATGCCGTGCGTGAAGGGCAGGAACGGATAGACGGCCTGGAAGAAGTCGGCGGTCATCTCGATCGGGAAGGTGCCGCCCGACCCCGCGACCTGCATGACGAGCAGCACGACGGCAAGCGCCTTGCCGATATCGCCGAAGGACACCGTGAGCGTGTAGATGATGTTGCAGAACACGAAGCTCGCGAGCCACCCCGTCATCAGGAACTGGAACGGATGGGCGCACTGGATCCCGAAGAACAAGATGTCCCCGGCGCAAACCAGCGTGCTCTGGCACAGCGCGAGCAGCGCGAAGAGGACGAAGCGGCCGAGGTAGAGCTCGTGCGGCCGAACATCGCCCAGGCGGGCGCGCACCGAATCGCTCACGCCCACCTTGAGCATCGCCGCCAGCACGATGCCGCCGACCCAAAGGGACAGGATCGTGTAGAACGGCGCCATCGCCGAGCCGTAGTTCTCGATGTGGTACACCGCGTGCCGGTCGAGCGCGACCGGAGCGGAGAGGGCCTTCGCGAGGGCGGCGGGGTCGCTGCCGATGATCGCGCGGACCTTCTCGATATCGCCGTTGCGCCCCGCCTCGACGAGCTCTGCCCGCAGGGCCTCCAAGTCATCGGCCGCGGAACCCAGGGAGCCCGATACGTCCCCCAGGACCCCGGCGACGCCGGACAGGTCGCCGGCCAGCGAGCCCGACGCGTCGCGCAGGCTGCCGACCGTGGAGCCGAGGCTCCTCGAGATGTCCTCGCCGGCGGCGGCGATCGAGGATGCGGACTCGCGAAGCTCGCCCGCCTGGCCCTTCAGGGTTGTCTCGTAGTCGAGCTTCACCTGCTCGATCCCCGCCTTCGCATCGGCGATGATGTCCTTGATGTCGGCCCGGGCCTGCTCGACGTCGGCGGTGCCGGCAGCGAGCTCGTCCGCCGCGCCCGACAGACGGCTCTGGAGCTGGCGCTGCTTGGCTGCCATGCTGTCGACGCGCGAGATGATGGCATCGAGCCTGGCCACCAGATGCGGCGCGTGGCCGCCGGCATCGACCTTGTCTCGCAGCGCGCGAATCTCGCCGGAGAGCGCCTCGGTCGCCTCGGCGCGCTCCCCCACCTGGGCTGCGATGCCCCTCAGCTGCTTCTGCGTATCGGCGGACTGGGTCGACGCGGCCCCGAACGCCTCGTCGACGGCGGCGGAGACGTCGTCGTAGCTGCCGGCGCTCTGCTTGATGGCCTCGTTGACGGCCGAGGTCGCCGACCCGAGGGCGGACTGGATGTCCGCCAGACCGTCCTTGGCGTCGGCGAGGAGCTTGTCCGAGTCGCCCGAGACGCTTCCCGCATCTGCCAACAGGTTCCCCGTCGCCGTGATGGTGCTCGACGCGGAGCCGAGCAGCCCGGCGAACGAGCCGGCGCTCTGCGACGCCTCGCGCAGGCCGCGCGCGCCGCGGCCGAGGCTGTCCTCGAGGTTGGCGACGAAGCTCTCGACCTGGTCGCCGTCCATGAACTCCATCAGGCCGGACGCCGTGGCCAAGCCGACGTCGCCGATCGTGCTCGCGAACATGGTGTCGATCTGCTGGCGCACGGTGCTCGCGCCCTTATCCGTCACGCGCGGCGCGATGGCGTTCGCCTTCTGGTTCTCGTAGTAGATGATGTCGGAATGCTCGACCTCGGAGGAGAAGACCGTCATCATGTCGGCCGAGAAGTCGGCCGGGATGACCACGGCGGCGTAGTACTCGCCGGACTTGACGCCCTCGAGGGCGCGGTCCTCGTCGACGAAGACCCAATCGAGCGCGTCGTTCTCACGCAGGGCCGCGGTGACCGAGTCCCCGAGGCTCACCCGGATCGGAATCAGGTCGCTCTCGTACCCCTTGTCGCTGTTCGCGACGGCGACCTTGAGGTTGCCCGTGTTGCCGTAGGGGTCCCAGCTGCCAGCGATGTTGAACCACGCGTACAGCACGGGCACGATCACGAGGCCGACAAGCACGATGAGGCCGATGGCGCTCTTCTTGATGTTTCGGATGTCGCTCTTGAAGATCTCGATGATGTTCCTCACAGCGCATCGCCTCCCTTCGCGCCCACCTGATCCGTCTCGGCGGGATCCGCCTCCCGCGTCGCGAGCGCGTCGGAACCGGGCTCGCCGTCCGCGGGCTCGGGAATCCCGTCGTCGGGCAGGTTCACGCCGGTCATGCGCGCGACGAGCGGCGCCACCGATACATGCTGCCTGATCTCGCGGCGCATGCCCTCGTCCGACATGGCGGCGACGCGCAGCTGCAGGCGCATGCTCTCCCTGATGTACTCGACGACGATCATGTAGGCGTCCGCGGCGATGATGCCCGCGATCCACAGGGCGAGCATCCCGATCTTGCCGTCGATGTCGAGGTCGAGCGTCGCCGTGAGCACGAACAGCACGACGGGCAGCCCGAAGACCAGCACGAAACCGGCCTTGATGAGCTTGGGGTAGCGCCGCTCGAAGCGCTCGGCGCGGACGATGAGGTCGCGCTTGTAGCTCGAGGCGTCGAGGAGGGCGCGCATGGCGGTGCGCAGCGAGAAGCGCTCGCGCGGACGGTCGTCCTTCTCGCAGATCATCACGCCCGTCCCCTCGAGCTGGCGGTCGAACAGCAGGTTGAGGTTGAGCAGCACCGGGCGCAGGACGACGCCGATCAGGTAGGCGGCGACGAGGAAGAGCGCGAGGCAGCCGAGGTTGGCCAGGTAGTCCATACCGTACATGCCGCCGATCGTCTCGCGCATCGCGTTGATGCCGTAGGTGAAGGGCAGCAGCGGGTGCAGGCGCTGGAAGAAGTCCGGCATCATCTCGATGGGGTACATGCCGGAGGAGCCGGGGATCTGGACGATGACGAGGATGACGGCGATGGCCTTGCCGATGTGCTTGAAGGCGATCGCGAGCGCGTAGATGAGGCTCACGTAGACGAAGCTGATGGCAAGCCCCGCCAACATGAACGGCACCGGCTGCTCGCACTGCACGCCGATCACGAGGTCGCCCGCGCACACGACGAGGGCCTGGACCAATCCGAGCGCGACCAGCAGCAGCCACCGTCCGAAATACGCCTGCGTCGTGGTGAACGACCCCAGGCCCTCGCCGTCGACCTCGAGCTTGATGATCGCGATGAGGACGAACCCGCCGACCCACAGCGCGAGGTTGGTGTAGAACGGCGCGACGCCGGAACCGTAGTTCGCCACCGGATAGACCGCCTTGGTGGTCAGGGTCACCGGCGACGACATGAAGTCGGCCATGTCGTCGGGATCGACCTCGAGAACGCCCAGCCCCTCCCCGAGCGCCGAGGAGCTGCGCGCGGCCGCGACGTCGTTGCGCACGGCGGCGAGGCCGTCCTGGACGGTGCCGAGCGCCGCGTCGGTCTGGTCGATCGCGCCGAGGGCCTGGTCGAGCGTCGAGGAGAGCTGGCCCAGTATCCCGCGCGCCTGCTCGACGGCGGGCTTGGTGCCCGACACCACGCCCGCCAAGTCGGCCGACACGTTGGAGAACGCATCCAGGCCGTCGGAGAGGGCGGGCATCACATCGGTGGAGAAGCTCTGCTGCGCGCCCGCCACGGCGGAGATACCCGTCTGGGCCGCGTCGTTGAGGGAGCTCGCGGCCTTCCCCGTCGCCGAGGCCGTGTTCTGGATGTCCGTGCTCTGGGCCTGCAGGGCGTTCTTCACGGCCTGGAGGTCCGCCAGCTGGCCCTCGAGGGCCCCGATGATGGCGCTGGTATCGCCCACCCCCGTGATGTCCTTGATGTCGGAGAGGATCTGCTCGAGATCGTTGATGACCATCTGCACGTCGGCGAGCGCGCCGTCCACCTTGCCGCCGGCGGCGACGATGGCGCCCGTCGCCTCCCCGATCGCGGCGCTGGCCTTGGAGGACGCGCTGCCGATCTGGCCCATGCCGCGCGTCAGCACGTCGTTCAAGGTGACGTTGAACGTGCGCAGGCTTCCGCGCGTGGCACCCAGCAGCTTGACCCCCTTATCGAGCGCGTCGGTCAGGGTCGGGATCTGGCCGGACAGGCCCTCAAGCGCATCGTCCGCCGAAGCGAGCGCCTTCTTGGTCTCGCCTATGGTGTCCTTCATGCCGATGAGGGAGCCGCGGACGTCGCCGAGGGCCCCGTTCGCGTCGTCGAGACCCTTCATCAGTCCCCCGTTTGCCGCGGCCCCCTGCTCGTCGAGTTCCACTCCGGCGGCCTGGACCTTCTCGACCAGCGTCTTGCTGACCGTCGAGACGAAGGTGGCGTTCACCTGCTCCTCGATCGTCTGGGCGCCGGTATCGGTCACCTTGGGCGCGATGGCGTTCTTCTTCTCGTTGACGTAGTACTCGAGCTGGGGTTGCTCGAACGTTCCGGTCAACATGCTCGTGAGGTTGCGGCTGAAGTCATGGGGGATGACGACGGCCGCATAGTACTCGCCCGACTCCACGCCCTCGCGCGCGGCGTCGGCGCCCGTGAAGACCCATCCGAGCTTATCGTTGTCCTTCAACTTGGAGACGACCTCGTCGCCGGCGTTCAGCTCGCCGACGTAGTCGTTGGAGGTTCCCTCGTCCTCGTTGGCGATGGCGACTTG
>USLT01000030.1 GCA_900555585.1 uncultured Collinsella sp. | reverse complement strand
CCTCCTTGAGGCTGGATATGGCGCTGTCGAGTTGGTAGACCCCGCGGACCCGAAGTTCATCGAGCGCATGGCCTCCGAAGCGTATGACGTGGCGTTCATTGCCCTGCACGGCAAGGGCGGAGAGGACGGCATGACCCAGCATGTCCTCGAATTCCTGGGGATTCCCTACACGGGTTCCTCTCCGCTTGCAAGCGGTATCGCTATGGATAAGGATCTCTCCAAGCTGCTGTATGCTCGCGCCGGGCTTCCGATTGCGCCGGGCATCACGTTCGGTCGCGACGATATGCCTTCCATCGAGGAGATCGTCGCGATCGTGGGCCCCCAGAGCTTCGTGAAGCCCGTCGTGAACGGATCTAGCTACGGGATCTCCCTGGTCAAGGACCCCTCCGAGCTCGCGGCCGCCATCGAGCTGGCGTTCGAGCATGGGGAGAAGGTCATGGTCGAGCATCGCGTGTTCGGAGTGGAGTGCTCCGTCGCGGCGCTCGGTGACGGGGAGACGCTGCGCGCCCTGCCCGTCGTCGAGATCATGATGCCAAAGCAATCCGAGTTCTATGATCTCGAGGTCAAATACGCCGATCCGAGCGATATCCATCGAATTCCCGCCCAGCTGCCCGAGGATGTGTACGCGCAGGTGCAAGATATCGCCTGCCGGGCGCACAACGCGCTTGGTCTTTTTGGCATCTCTCGCACGGATGTGATCGTGACCGAGGACGGCCCCATCATCCTCGAGACCAATAACATCCCGGGCATGACGCCCGAATCGCTCGTTCCCGACGAGGCTCGCCATGCGGGCATCGAGTTTTGCGACCTGTGCGCCGAGCTCGTCGAGCTGGCGTTCGCCCGGGCGGCCCGATGAGTCGCATGTCGGCGGCATCGCCGCTCGCGATGCAGGCTGCGGTGCTGCCCGGCACGCCGCAGTTCGTGATCGATGCATATGCGACGCTCGCCGAGCGCGCCCGAACCCGCTCGTTTGGCCTCATCGAGGATGACGTGGTGGTGCTCGACACCGAGACGACGGGTCTCTCGGTGCGGGACAACAAGCTGATAGAGATCTCTGCGGCTCGACTGAGGGGTCGAGAGGTCGTCGAGCGGTTCCAGACGTTCGTGCATCCAGGGATGCCGATCCCCGATGAGATAACAAAGCTGACGGGCATCACCAATGCCGACGTCGCCGATGCACCTGCGGCGGAAGAAGCGGTCGCCGCGCTCGAGGGGTTCGTCCAGGGCGCGCCGGTCATCGCGCATAACGCCGTCTTCGACCGCTCGTTCATCGAGTCCGTGAAGGGCGGCGTGAGGGTGAGCGATATATGGATCGACTCGCTCGCCCTATCCAGGATCGCCCTTCCGCGTCTCGCTTCGCATAAGTTGTCGACCATGGCGGAGCTGTTCGGTTGCGCGGCGGTCTCGCATCGCGCATCAGACGATGTCGACGCGTTGTGCGGCGTATGGCGCATCCTGCTGTGCGCTCTGAGCGATCTTCCCGGCGGCCTCATGCGCTTGCTGGCGGATATGCATCCGGGCGCGAGCTGGCCGTATAGGCCGATCTTCTCGTTCCTCGCCGGAGCGGACCCTGATAGCGTCTTCTCCCTTTCCGCCGCCCGCGCGAAGGTCGTCCAGGCCGATCCCGCGCCGGAGCGCGTCGATGCCGACGAGCTGCCCGTGCTTCACATGCCCTCGCGCGCCGAGATCGAGTCCTGCTATGCGCCGGGCGGCCTTGTGAACAGGATGTATCCATCTTACGAGCCGCGGCAGGAGCAGATCGAGATGGCCGCCGAGGTTCGCGACGCCCTCGCATCCTCGACGCATCGCGTCATCGAGGCCGGCACCGGCGTCGGTAAATCGATGGCGTACCTGGTCCCGCTTGCGGAGGCGGCGCGTCGCAACAAGGTGACCGTGGGCATCGCCACGAAATCCAACAACCTCGCCGACCAGCTCATGAACCAGGAGCTCCCCAAGCTCGCCCGCGAGCTCGACGGAGGGCTGTCCTTCTGCGCGCTGAAGGGGTTTGATCATTACCCCTGCCTGAGGAAGCTCGAGCGCCTCGCTCGCTCGTCGGAGGTCCATACGGACAGGGATCCCGCCGATACCCTGACGGCCATCGCGGTGATATATGCCTTCGCGTGCCAATCTCCCTCCGGGGACCTCGATACCCTTGGGATCAGGTGGAAGAGCGTCCGTCGCGCGGACCTCACCACCGGCTCCCGGGAGTGCGCGCGCCGGCTCTGCCCCTTCTTTCCGGATAAGTGCCTGGTGCATGGCGCGCGCCGACGCGCCGCCAAGGCCGATGTGGTGGTCACCAATCACTCCCTGCTCTTCCGCAACGTGGCGTCCGGCGGCCGCATCCTCCCGCCGATCCGTCACTGGGTCGTAGACGAGGCGCATTCGGTCGAGAGGGAGGCGCGCAAGCAGTGGGCCCTTACCGTATCGTCCGATGACTCCCGTGCCCTTTTCGAGCGTCTGGGCGGAGAGCGCGGCGGCTCGTTGGGAGTGATGATCAGGAGTCTGGCGGGTTCGGATGCCGCTACGTTGTTTATGGGCGTGAGCACCAAGGCCGTCGCCTCGACGCAGCGAGCCTCCCTCGCGATGGCCGAGATGTTCGACGCTGTCCGCGAGCTCGCTGGCAGGACCCGGTCGGGCGGGTATGACAATGCGAGCCTGTGGATTGGTCCCGAGGTCCGGAAGAGCGCCGCCTGGTCCGATTTCGAGGCGGCCGCCCGGACCGCCCTCGATGCGCTGGATGAGGCCGAGAAGAACCTCGCTGCTGCGGTCGAGACCATATCGACGGATAAGCCCGAGTTCGTGGTGGATGTGGCCGACGGGCAGCGTCGCATGAAGGAGATGCGCACCTCGCTCGCCCTGATAGTGGAGGGTGCCGACGAGCGCTATGTCTACTCGCTGCAGGTCAATCGTCGCTTGAAGGCCGGCGGGGAGTCCCTGATGGCGGAGCGCATGGATATCGGCGAGGCCTTGGCGGAGCAGTGGCTTCCTGAGGTGCATAGCGCGATATTCACCTCGGCGACCATGTCGGTCTCCCGGGATTTCAGCCACTTCAACCATGCGGTGGGGCTCGATAGGCTCCCCGCGGGCTCGTCTCGTGAGTTGCATCTTGATTCGAGCTACGATTTCGAGCGCAACATGGCGGTCGTCGTCGCAGGGGATATCCCCGACCCGAGGGACCGCGAGGCGTATCTTGACGCGCTCGAGAACATGCTGGTCGATGTGCATGAGGCTATGGGCGGATCGACCCTGACCCTGTTCACGAACCGTCGCGATATGGAGGAGCTGTTTGAACGCGTGGAGCCGCAGCTGGCTCGGCGTGGCCTGGAGCTCGCGTGCCAGTCGAGGGGTTCGAGCGTGAAGCGCCTGCGCGACCATTTCGTCGCCGAGAAGTCCTCCTCGCTATTCGCCCTCAAGGCGTTCTGGGAGGGGTTCGACGCCTCGGGCGACACGCTCAGATGCGTGGTGATCCCCAAGCTTCCGTTCGCGAGCCCCACGGAGCCCCTCGCCTGCGAGCGTAACATCAGGGAGGACCGCGCTTGGGCGCGCTATTCGCTTCCCGACGCGGTGCTCGAGGTCAAGCAGGCGGCGGGCAGGCTCATCAGGACTTCGACCGATCAGGGGGTCCTGGTGCTCGCCGATTCGCGATTGGTTAGCAAGGGGTATGGGAAGAAGTTCCTCGGGTCGTTGCCGACGGGGTTCCAGAAGATCGAGGCCTCCCAGATGGGAAGGTTCTTGAGCATCTGGCGAGCGTCGCACGAACGGGGCTAGGCGCGCTCGGAGAGCCTTCTCGCGTATTCGACGAGCCGGCGGCGCAGGTCCGCCGGCTCGTCGATCCTGGCGGTGCCTCCCAAGCCGAGGATCTGGTTGAAGAGCCAGGTTTCCGATCCGACGGATACCTCGGCGGTGACCCATCCCCCATGGTCGCTGGCCGCGATCGTCGTCTCGTCGAGACCGGCCCATCCCACGGAGCGGGCGAGATCGAGTCCGGCGAACGAGACGACCGCCTTGGGGGCCCTGCGTTGGAGCCCATCTGATATCGGTGCGACTTCGAACTCGTGAAGCGAGACGGATTCATCGGTGACGGACAGCTCCCCGATGCGGTCGAGGCGGTAGATTCTCTGGGCGTCTCGCTCGGTATCCCATGCGTCGAGGTAGGCGGCGCCGTTCTCGACGAAGATGCGGTGCGGGTCGATGGTGCGCCGCGTCGCGCGGGCGTCGCCGGTCGAGCGGTAGGAGATGGCGCAGCGCGCGCCGTCTTGGATCGCCTCTTTCAGGGTCTGGTAGAAGGGTCCGTACTCCGTCATGTCGCCCATAGCGCGCCCACGCGGCCCCGCGTGGTAGCCACGCGGCAGGAGGGCGGTTTCCGCGCGCTGACGCAGACCCTCGTCGAGATCGAGCTCGCCCAGGACGTGTTCGAGGACGGCGGCGTCGGTGACGTTCAGGCGGATGGGTTGCAAGCGCCCCGCTTCGCCGTAGAGGCGCACCGAGTCCCCGTCCGTTTCGATCGCGAGCCTCGCGCCCGAGGCCCCGTCGGAGACCTGGGAGAGCATGTCGACCAGTCGGGTGAGCCGTTCCTCGTCGACTCCGAGCGCGTTGCATGCGGCCTGGGTGCCGACTGTTTGCTCGGGCGCGGCGGCAAGGAGCTGCAAGAGCTCGATTCCCGCCGGGACCATACCCTTCGCGGGGTGTTTTCTAGTGGCGCTCATGGGCGTTCACCACCTCTGAAATGCGGGCTTTCCAAGCGGAGGCGAGCTCGCCGGGCTCGATGGGGACGAGCCCGGCGTCGGCATGGGACAGGGCGAACGCCGCGGCTTCGTCGACGGATTTGATATCGATGGACCAGCTCCAGGATTCCTCGGAGCGCTCTAGCGTTCCGAGGCCGTGCGTAAGCCCCTCCGCCTCGTTTCGGGAGAGGGAGCCGTCGAGCCCGAATCGCGCGGGCAGCCCCTCGCCGTCGCCGAGATCGAAGGTGAAGAAGAGGAAATCGTCGATGTCGAAATCGGCGGGGACCGCGTACGAGTGCCTGGTGACGCTCGGCGCATCGATGCGGTCTATGCGGAACGTGCGCATCGCGTCCTTGTCGCGGTCGCGCCCGACCATGTAGGCGTAGCCGGCCCGGCTGAAGAAGCCGTAGGCCTCGGCGGTGCGCTTGCTCGTCGACCCGTTCGCCGAGCGATAGCGGAAGCTGACGGCCTTGCGAAGCCCGTATGCGCTCCAGAGCGATTCGAGCACGGGATCCTCTTCATCATGCGCGGGAGCGTCGCCCGCGATCTTGGCCCTGATGCGTTTGAGGGCGAATCGGTAGGGGACATCGCTTCTGAGGAGGAAGTCGTCGATGGCCAGGGTGAGCATCTCGGCATCGTCGCGGGTAAGGACCCCGAGTCCGATATGGGTGCGCTCGCGGTCGATCTCCCAGGAGCTCTCCTCGTTTTCCGCGGACCCCTCCTGCTTGACCTCGACGATGTGGATGCCGTTCTTGGCGAGTTCGGCGCGGTCTCGGCGGAACTTGCGCTCGTCGGATTGCGGGTTATCGCTACCGTAGCCGAGGTCGGAATCCCCGATGAGGAGCGATGTCGGAACGGGGCTTCGCGTCGCGTTGAGGATGAAGAGCAGGTTGAGGAGCCTTCGATCTTTCTCTTCATCGCGCGAGGGCGCATCGATTCTGGACGCGGTGCCAGCCATGTCCGCGCTCCTTTCCAATGGTGACGGGTGCGGCGAGAGACCATTCTAGACGATATGGAGATGGGCGGTTGATCATGGTCGGCTGATGCGGGCTTTCCCGCTGGCGCTGGACCATGAGACCAGTCAGGGTATACTTTCGACTATATAGGCTTATCGTGGGAGCGGTATGCCTGAGCGAGAACGAGAAGACGATGTGGAGCCCCCATGGCTAATACCCAAAAGTACCTCAACCACCTCCTGCAGAACACGGGTATCACCCCGGCATGCAGCGAGGAGGAGCGTGCAGCCGGCGAATCCCTTGCGGATATCTTCAGAAAACACGGCTTCGAGCCCGAGGTCCAGGAGTTCACCGCGTCCAACGGTTCCAAGATCACCCAGGCCGTCTTGGGGATCATGACCTTTGCGGGCACCGTGCTCATGGGCATCGGTGGCGCCCTGGGCGTCGTCGGCGTCATCCTCGTCGTCGCGGCAGCCGTCCTGTTCGCCATGGAGCGCTCTGGCCGCAAGGTGATCTCGTCGCTGGGCCGTGGGGGCCTCAGCCAGAACGTGATCGCCTACCACAAGGCCTCCGGCCCGCTCGCCTCTCCCCGAAACCGCCCGGTGGTCGTCGTCGCGCACTACGACTCCCCCCGCGCCGACCTGCTCGCGCAGGCACCGTATGCCGCGTATCGTCCCTTGATCATGAAGCTCCTGCCCTTCGCGATGCTCGCTCCCGCGATCATCGCAGTCGCCCGCATGATGCCCCTGCCCACCGCGGCTAAGACGGTCCTATGGGTCGTCGCCCTTCTCGCGGCCCTCGTTCCCATCGCGTTGTCCGTCTCCATCATCGCCAACAAGTTCGTGTTGCCCTATACGAGTGGCTCGGTCTGCAACAAGTCGTCCGTAGCGGCGATGCTCGGCGTCATGGACGCCGTCGCCCCGTATCAGGGGTCCAGCGAGTTCCCCGACGACGTTCCGTTCGAGGAGTTCATGGCGGAGGAGCAGCGCCTCGCAGCCGAGGCGGCGGCAGCCGCCGTCGTGGACGCCGCCGCTGATCAGCAGAATCCCTATGGCGTTACCGGAGTCGGGGTCGTCCCCGAGGTCGACGACGAATTCGCGTCCGATCTGCCCGAGGCGTCGATGGACGTCGAGGAGGACCCCTTCGCCGCGCCCGCCGCATTCCCCGCGGACCAGACGAGCTCCATCCCTGTCCCGGCTCCCGACCAGACGAGCGCGATGCCCGTCCTCGCCGAGAGCGTCGAGGAGGATGCTCCCGCTCCGGTCGATATGGGTGCGACCGTGTCCATGAGCATCGATGAGATGTTCCCCGCTTCCGACGGCGAGCCCTCGATTCAGGCTGCCGAGGCGGATGCCGAGGACGCGGCGCTCGATGTCTCCGTCGAATCGGCCCCCATCGAGCCCGTCCTGCCCGTCAACGCCGCCGGCAACATTCGTTACGGCACCGACGTTCTGCAGGCGCTCGGCATGGTCGATGCGTCGTGCAAGTTCGTCTACGAGGACGGGGCTCTTCCCATCGAGCCCGAGCT
>USLT01000029.1 GCA_900555585.1 uncultured Collinsella sp. | reverse complement strand
AGAGCATCAAGGTCGACACCCGCACCGGCGAGTTCGTCTCCCGCGCCTAGCCGTCAATCTTTTCCCATCAGACTATCGAAGGAGAAGATCATGTCCGAAGAGATCAAGATCGCAGGAATGGGCATCGCGCCCGAGGTCCTGTCCGCCATCGTCACGCGCGCCGTCGAGGAGATCGAGGGTATCGCCGCGGTGGGCGTCAAGGATATCGCGACCAACCTCGTGAGCATGTTCTCTGCCCGCACCGCGCAGCTCGGCCCTTCCGTCGAGGCTTCCGTGGACGAGGACAGGCTTGCCATCACGGTGCATGTCACGGTCTTCTTTGGCTATCCCTTCAAGAAGCTCGCCGAGTCCGTTCGCGAGGCCGTCGCGAAGGCGATCGACGCCCAGGTCGGCGTCGAGGTCGCATCCGTGGACGTCTGCATCGACGGTCTCGTCTTTCCCAAGGAGTAATGCGTGAGTTCTAAGGTTGAACGCGGGCGCACGCTCGCACGAAGCCAGGCGCTGCAGATCCTATTCCAGGCAGAGGCGCTGGACCTGTCCGTCGATGACGTCCTGGCAGGGGACTACCTGCTTTCCAAGGGTCCGCTCGATCCCTATGCGATCGAGCTCGCCCGCGGCTGCCATGACCAGATCGACCGCATCGATTGCGCCCTCATGTCGGTCTCCAAGAACTGGAGCCTCTATCGCATGCCGAGCACGGACCGCAACCTGCTTCGCATCGCCGTCTACGAGCTCCGGTTCCTCCCCGAGGATTCGGCGATCGACGATGCAGTCGTCATCAACGAGGCGGTCGAGATCGCTAAGGCGTACGGTACCGATGAGTCGTCCCGCTTCGTGAACGGCGTCCTGGGCCGTATCTCGCGCATGGATGTGCTTCCCGAGCCCGAAGCCGACGACGATACCGATGCCGTGGACGCAGAGGCTGAATCCAGCGCCGACGATGCCATGCAGGTCGAATCCGGCGACTCCGGCTGCGACCTGGAGGACGGGGAGTAGGTATGGCCGACACGACGGTTAAAACCTTCGACGACATCACTGAACGACTCGATGAGATCATTACCCAGGTACGCTCGAAGGATACGTCCCTCGAGCGTAGCCTCGATTTGTTCGACGAGGCGATTCGCCTTGGTTCCAAAGCCGTCGACATGGTCGACCAGCTCGAGCTCTCGCCGCGCGAGGCGGATATGCTCGAGGCCGAGACGCTTGCCGCATCGGATGGCGCGCCATCCGATGGCGATGATTGATCGGGTCGCGTATGAAGCGCGTCAGACTCGATGACGAATTGATTGCACAGGGCATCTGCGAGAATCGCGCGGATGCCCTTCGCACACTCATGGCCGGGCTCGTATCCTCTCGTGGCGAGCGCCTGACATCGCCCGGCCTGAAGGTCGAGCCCGGGGTCGAATTGCATGTGAAGGGCCGTATCCCGTATGTGGGACGCGGTGGCCTCAAACTTTCCGGAGCTTTGGAGGCCTTCCAGGTCGATCCAACGGCTCTCTCATGCCTGGACGTCGGTTGCTCCACGGGTGGGTTTACCGACTGCCTGCTTAAGCACGGTGCTGCTTCGGTGGTCTCTGTCGATGTCGGGCGAGCGCAATTCGATTGGTCGCTTCGACAGGATGGGCGGGTCACCCTTCTTGAGCGCACCAATATCGTCGATGTACCCGATCTCGGGTATCGCGGAACGTGCGACCTTGCCGTGTGCGACGTTTCCTTCACCAGCATCGGTACCATCCTCGATGCGGTGCTGGAGATCCTTGGGTGCGGCGGTCGTTTCCTCACATTGGTAAAGCCCCAGTTCGAAGCCTCAGCCGATCAGGTTGGTGAGGGCGGTATCGTCCGAGACCCCGCCGTTCATCATCAGGTACTCGAATGGGCCGTCCGCTTGTTTTCCGAACGGGGCCTCTATCCCGTCGATGTCTGCCCGTCCCCGATTACGGGCGCGAAGGGCAATCGAGAGTTCTTCCTGCTCGGTGATCGGTCGCTGCACGCTCAAGCGGGTGCCTCCGAGCTGCGAGCCCAAGTCGACCGCGTTATCGAGAAGGCGGTTCAACTATGAAGGTGTTTCTCGTTCCGAACTTCTATAAGCCCGAGGCGGTCCAATCGGGCCTGGCGCTCGAGCTGTGGCTCTCGCGTCAGGGCTACGATGTGGCTTGGGCGCCCGATCAGCGCTCGAAGCTGCAGGGCGAACCCGATATCGATGGCTCCGACCTCGTCATATCGCTCGGCGGCGACGGCACGTTGCTTCGCGCGGTACGGCTTGCCGGCTCCCGCGAGATTCCCGTCCTCGGGATCTCGTATGGACATCTCGGGTTCCTTACCGCTGCCAGCCCGGAGGACCGCGACGTCCTCGCCGTCGTCTCCGATGCCTTGAGTGGCGAGATGCATGTGAGCAGGCGCTCCATGCTGCTTGCACGGGTGTTTTCTACGCGAGACGACGGATCGGAGGCGGTGCTCGACTCCGTCGGCCTGAACGACATGGCGCTTACGCGCGGCCCGCTCTCCGATATGGTCGAATTCCACATCACCGTCTCCGGACATCATATCGACCGGTTGCGTGGCGACGGCGTCGTCGTATCTACCGCGACCGGATCGACGGGCTACGCGCTTTCCGCGGGCGGACCGATCGTGAGCCCGGACTATAAGGGGCTGCTCTGCGTCCCCATCGCGCCCCATACCATCCAGGCTCGCGCGTTCATGACCTCGCCTTCCGATGTCGTCGAGGTCAAGATGAGCACCTCGCGGCCCTCCGTTCCCGCCATCGCGGTCGACGGCCAGTTCTTGAATCCCGAGGGCGAGGTCGACCGCGTCGAGGTGAGTCGTGCGCCCTACGACGCTATGCTGCTCGATTACGGTCCCGAGAGCTTCTATTCGTCGGTTTCCCGCGTGTTCTACGGAGTGAGACGCCATGATTGACGAGTTGCATGTCGAGAATCTCGCGTTGATCAGCGAGGCCACCCTTGTGCCCGATCCGGGCCTAACCGTCCTCACCGGTGAGACGGGAGCCGGAAAGACCGCGCTCCTTTCCGCCCTCAAGCTCCTCATGGGGGAGCGCGCCGACGCCTCGGCCGTGCGGGAGGGGGAGGACGGCTTGTCCGTGGAGGCGCGCATGTTCTCTTCCGCCGAGGATCCAGAGGGCTTCGGCGTCGTTCGCACCGTCACGGCCGATGGCAGGAGCCGCGTGAGGATCGATGGCGGTATCGCCAGCGTGCGCGAGCTCTCCCAGCGAATAGGGCCGATGATCGATCTCTGCGGCCAGCATGAGCACCAGCGCCTGCTCGATCCCTCGAGCCATGTCGAGATGGTCGATGCTTGGGCGTCCGACGCCATCCAGCCTGCTTTGGATGAGTACCGAGTGCGCCTCGACGCTGCGCGCCGCGCCGCTGAGGAGCTCGACCGCGTGGTCGAGGCCGCTCGTGCGGAAGGTGCCCGACTCGATGAGGCCCGCTTCATCGTCGATCGAATCTCCGAGGTGAACCCGTTGCCGGGCGAGCTAGAGGAGCTCGAGGAATCCCTGCCGCGCGCCGAGCACGCGGAATCGCTTGCCAGCTGCGCCCATGACGCCCAGGCGGCGCTCTCAGATGAGGGCGGAGCGCTCGACGCGCTCAATACCGCCATCGCCGAGCTCGTCCGCATGGGCGCGGTCGATCAACGTCTGTCCTCGTTCGCCGACGTATTGTCCGAGGCGTCGATCTTGATCGAGGATAGCGCATCGGACCTTCGCCGCTACCGCGACGACATCGAATTCGATCCCGCCCAGCTTGCGCGCTCGCAAGAGCGTCTGAGCGAGCTGCGCTCGCTTTGCCGGCAGTTCGGACCCACGATGGACGATGTCTTCTCGCGCCTCGCCGGGGCCCGCGATCTGCTCAGCCTCGTCGATGACGCCGAGGGTCGAGAGCGTCGTGCCCGCGCCGCGCTCTCCGATGCTGAGGCGGAGCTCGGCCGTGCCGCCCGCGAGCTCGCTAAGCGGCGCGACGCGGCCGGTCCTCGCTTCTGCCGGGAGGTCATGCGCCAGATGGCCCGGCTCGAGATGGGGGCGGCCCAGCTTGTCTGGGAGTCGCGCGAACTACCTAGAGACCGCTGGACCAAATCCGGGTCCACGTCTTGCGAGCTCCTCTACCGTAGCGCCGCGGGCATGACCGCTCGACCCCTTCGCAGGATAGCTTCGGGCGGCGAGCTCTCTCGCGTCATGCTGGCGGCGAAGGTCGTCCTTGGCGCCTCCGACAGCGCAACGACCTTGGTCTTCGACGAGGTGGACGCGGGCGTGGGCGGTGCGACCGCTCGCTCGCTTGCCGCCGTTCTCGCCGATCTCGCACGCACGCACCAGGTCATCGTCGTCACGCATCTCGCCCAGGTCGCCGTAGTCGGGTCTCGTCATTACCTCGTCAAAAAGGACGATTCGGGCGAAGGGGTGCCCTGTACGAGCCTTGTTGCCATCGAAGGGGAGGCTCGCGAACGCGAAATCGCCCGGATGCTGTCGGGCGACTGCTCCGATGCCTCGCTCGCCCATGCCCGGGCCCTGCTCTCCGAGGAATCCGTATCCGCTCGCGCCCGTTCTTGATCGAATCAGCTTGCAGCACATTCTCTGCGCGAAGATTGCTACGCCCCCGTCTCTCGAGGAGACGGGGGCGCTCTTTTCCGTATGCCCGCTTTTCGGCTATGCCGTCATGACAGCCTCTCGCTGAGAAGCTGCAGGGCGCGCGCGTATCCCTGTATGCCCTCGCCGCTGACCCGCGCGAAGCACGCGAGTCCTGCATAGCTCACCTGCCTGAAATCCTCTCGGTCCTCGACGGCGGAGATGTGGACTTCTACCGCTGGCAGGGCGACGGCTTTAAGGGCATCGAGTATGGCGATGCTGGTATGGGTGTAGGCGGCGGGGTTGATCACTATGCCGTCGAATGTGCCGAGCGCTTGCTGAATGGCGTCGACGATGCTTCCCTCATGGTTCGATTGGAAGCACTCGACCTTCTCGAAGCCATATTCCCTTCCGGCTCGTTGGCATAGGTCGACGAGGGCCTCGTAGGACATGGTGCCGTAGATGCCTGGCTCTCGAATCCCGAGCATGTTGATGTTTGGTCCGTTTATGATCAGGGCCTTCACTGGTGTACTCCGGTTCTAATCGCGAGCAGTGCCGTGCGCGCTGGGAAGATGGAGGGCCCATGCGACCTCGGTCGCCGTGGCCATGGGGGATTCGCGCGACGCTATGATCGCGTCGGCCCAGGCTCGATATCTGGGTAGCCTTGTTTCGGCGAGGCTCTCTATCCCTTTCCGAGCGGTGATCGGTCGATTTCTTGTCGAGAGCTCGTCTAGGGGCCGATCGAGCATAACGATACGGCTGTTCTGGTGAAGCAGCCGGTGGTTCGCCTGCCTCTCGACCACGCCGCCCCCGCAGGAGATGACCAGGCCGCTTCGCTTGGCGACATCGGCGATGATCTCCGTCTCGGCTTCCCTGAACGCATCCTCGCCCTTCGAGAGAATGAAGTCGGGCGCGGGCATGCCGTGCCTCCTGTCGAACTCGCGGTCGATATCGATGTGCTCGCGTCCGCCCAGCTCAGCCAGGCGCTCGCCCACGCGCGTCTTTCCGCAACCGGGCATACCTATCAAGGCGATATTCTCGACTGATCGCGACAGCTCGTCTGTGACCTGCATGATGCGGTCCATCGATACGGTCTCGCCGACATAGCGCTCGACGGCCTGTGCCGCCTGCGCGACGAGCATGAGCAGGCCGCCGGCGGTCGGGATGCCACGCTCTTCGGCATCCATCATCATGCTCGTGCGGGCTGGGTTGTAGACGATGTCGACGAATGCCTCCAGGTCCGTCAGGGGCTCTAGTCCGCAGACGCTCGCTGGGCAATCGGGGGACATCCCAACCGGGGTGCAATTGACGGCAAGCGAGGCATGGGACCATGCGTCGAGGTCATCGTAGGTTACATCTCCGCTCCTGCCCACGGCATGCGGAATCGCGCCAAGGTCCCCGAGCACGGTCATGCACGTCGAACCCGCGCCGCCGTCTCCGCCGAACACCAGTGCATGCTTGCCTCGAAGGTCGACGCCGACGCTCTCGACAAGCACTTGGAAGCCGTAGTAGTCCGTGTTGTCCCCGCGAAGCCTGCCGTCAGGGAGGCGCGTGATGGTATTCACGTTGCCGAGTCTTCGGGCGATGTCGGAAAGCTCATCGAGATAGGGCATCACGGTGCGTTTGTAGGGTATCGTGGCGTTCACGCCCTGCCACTCGTCGCCTTTGAGGAACGCCTCGACCTGATCGGGCTCGCGCTCGAAGCGGACGTAGTCGAGGCCCGCTAACATGTTGTAGATCTTGGGAGTGTAGCTGTGGCCGAGGACTCGGCCCAGGACGCCATAGGGTCGCTCGCTCATGAACTAGAGCACCTCCTGATATGTTCCAAAATAGGTAAACTCCTCGACGACATCGTCGAGCGAGTCCAAAAGCGCACGGAAGGGCTCGCTGCCCGCCGGGCAGATGAGGTCGAAGTAGAATATGAAATCGAAGTCATGGCCCGGTATGGGGCGGCTTTCCAGTTTGACCAGGTTGATATCGAGGGCGTAGAAGCGCTCGAGTACGCGATAGAGGGAGCCGGGGCGATGGGGGAGCCGAACGAGCAAGGATGAACGATCGGCTCCTGGATAGATCGCGGGGTCGCGGGCGATGACGATGAATCGGGTGTAGTTGTTGTCGGAGTCTTGCATATCGCTTTGGAGGATATCCAGGCCATAGATGCTTCCGCAGGCTTTCGAGCAAATGGCTGCCAGATCGTTCCTATCCGAGTCGGCGACGAGCTCGGCGGCAGTGGCGGTGTTGGCGACGGCGGTCGGCTTGACGCCGAGGGCTTTTAGATGGGTCCGGCATTGGGCGAGTGCCTGCTCGTGGGAAACGACCTCTTTGATCTCCTCGAGCGTGGCGCCCGGTGCGCCCACCAGGTTATGGTCGACCTTCAGGCGGACCGATCTCACGATGGAGAACCGATAGCTTGAGAGCAGGTCGTAGACCGCGTTGACGGAGCCCGCGGTCGAGTTCTCGATGGGAAGCACCCCGTACTCGCAGAAGCCATCGCGGACAGCGCGAAAAACGGCCTCGAAGCTGTCCAGGAAGCTGATGGAGGGCGCTTTGAAGGCGCGCTCCGCTGCGAGCTGGCTGTAGGCTCCCTCCACGCCCTGGCACGCCACGGTGGCGGTCGTAGGGAATGATGTTCCGCATGGAAGGCTGCATTTCATAGCTGACGCCGATCGGGAGCCGCCGTCATCCTTCGCGAGCCAACGTTGCTGCTCGGCCTTGTTCATGCTCATGAGCAGCGAGAAGAGGGCGATGAGCTGGTCGGCTCTATCGGCGCGGGCATGCCGTGCGATCTCGGCTAGTTTCTCTCGTTCTCTCGCGGGGTCGAATATCGGCCTGCCCGCCTCGCGCTTGGC
>USLT01000028.1 GCA_900555585.1 uncultured Collinsella sp. | reverse complement strand
CTGCTTCTGCCCCGACGAGGAGATTGGCCATGGCGCCGAGCTGCTCGATATCGACGGATTCGGCTGCACCTACGCCTATACCGTCGACGGCGGACCGATCGGCGAGCTCGAATGGGAGTGCTTCAACGCCGCCGAGGCCGTCGTCGGATTCCAGGGCTTCTCGATCCATCCCGGCGACTCCAAGAACCGCATGGTCAACGCCGGCGAGCTCTTCCATCGCTTCCACGGGCTGCTTCCAGCCGTCCAGCGCCCCGAGTACACCGAGGGCTATGAGGGCTTCTATTACCTCGAGGGCGTCGTCGCCTCAGTTGAGCACGCGACCGCCCGCTACATCATCCGCGACCACGACGCCGGGAAGTTCCAGGATAAGATCGACCTGCTTCTCAAAGCAGCCGACTTCGTGAACGCGGAGCAGGGCCAGGAGCGCGTCACCGTCGAGATCAAGCAGCAGTACCGCAACATGGCCGAGATTGTCGCGGACTATCCCGAGCTCATCGATGTCGCCAAGGACGCCTTCGCCGCCGCCGGAGTCGAGCCCAACGTGATCCCCATTCGCGGCGGCACCGACGGCGCGCAGCTCTCCTTCCGCGGACTCCCCTGCCCCAACCTCTCCACCGGGGCCTATTGCTGCCACGGCGTGAACGAGTTCATCCCGGTCGATTCGCTCGAGCGCATGGTCGATGTGCTCGAGGAGCTCGTCAAGCGATTCGCCTAACAGGTCATCAGGCTCCGTCATCCCGCCTTAGTTGGAGAGGGCCCCGAGATCAGCGGATCTCGGGGCCCTCTGCTTGGCCGGTCAGGTTCTGGCTCCTACTCTTCGGAATCCGTCGCCTCGGTACTTGAATTGCTGACCGTCGCGGTCCCGTTGGACCAATCGGAGGCCTTGTTGTTGGTAAGGTCGCCGATGGTCGCAGAGGACTCGCCGGTATCTCCCATCGTCTGGGGCCCCTTGGGGTCCTCGCCGGCGTTCACGCGCTCCATCATCTCGGCGAGCTGCTCGTCGTCGGCCAGAACATAGCTGATCCCGTCGATCATATCGGTGTAGGACGGGATGTTCGCGGACCAGATCTCATCGGTGTTCATGCCGCGCATCGCGTTGGCCAGCGCGGCGATATCCTGGATGCTCATATCGGTATCGACCATGTCGGAGATGGAGTCGATCAGAGCGACCACGTTGCTGGCATCCGTCTTCTCCAGAATCGTACGGGCGAGGGCGGAGATGAAGATGCGCTGATGGCGCATGCGCGTATAGTCGCCGTCGGCGAACGCACGGGAGCGGCAGAAGGCCAGCGCCGAGGGTCCGTCGAGCGTCTGCAGGCCGGGCTCGATCACCATCGGCCCCGCCTTGGGGTCGTCGATCTTGTCGGGGACGTTAACCTCGACGCCGCCGATCGCATCGACGAGCTGTTCCATTCCCTCGAAGCTCACCTCGGCATAATGCGCGATCTCGACGCCGCAGAGCTTGTTAACCGATTTGACGACCTCCTCGGGACCACCGAGGGCGTGTGCCGAGTTGATCTTGGTGACCTCGCCGTTGCTGAGCTCCACGCGGGTGTCTCGCGGAATGGAGATGAGGGTGACCTGTTTCTGCTTGGGATCGATGCGGGCCAAGACGATGGTGTCGGAGCGGAAGGACTCCTCGCCGGGTCGACCGTCGGTGCCGAGCAGGAGCATATAGAACGGCTCGCGCGTAACGTTGCTGTCCACAAGCGTCTGGAGCAGGCTGTCGGTAATCGACGCGCCGCGAAGCTTTCCAGCGACCTTGTTGAACCAGAGGCCGGCGGCGCCCGCGCCGAAGAGGAGGACGCCGAGCAGGGTGCACACGGCGACCCGCTTGATCATGCGCGTGCGCTTGCGCTGGCGGGCTCGCTCGGAATAGCGTCCGACGTTCTCGCGGCTATAGATGCGGCTGCTCGCGCCCGTGGAGGGACGGCGCCCTTGCTGAATCGGTTTCTTAATACCCATGGATTGAACCTACGCTAGTCTTCGGTCGGATCGGGAATCATCGCGCGCTCGACGCGAGCCCCGAGACTGACGAGCTTCTCGACGAACTGCTCGTAGCCGCGATAGATATGGTGGATGGCGGAGACCTCCGTACGCCCCTCGGCGACGAGGCCGGCGAGCACCAGGGCGGCGCCACCGCGCAGGTCGGGAGAGGAGACTTGCGCGCCGGAGAACCCTGCGACGCCATGGATGAGGGCATGATGGTCCTCGATCCTGATGTTCGCGCCCATGCGAGAAAGCTCGGAGGCGAACATGAAGCGGTTCTCGAAGATGTTCTCGGTGATGATCGAGTTGCCGTCGGCCAGGGCGTTCAGGACCATGATCTGCGCCTGCATATCCGTCGGGAACCCGGGGAAGGGCAGCGTCTGTATGTCGATGGGCTCGATGCGTTCGGCGCGACGGGCGCGCATGCCCCCATCGGTGCGCTCGAGGTCGATGCCCATCTGCTCCATCTTGCGCAGCACCATGCCGAGATGGATCGGATTGAACCCGGTGACCTCGACGCCCGCCTCGCCAGCCGCGAGTGCTCCCGCGACGAGGAAGGTGCCGGCTTCGATACGGTCGCCCACCACGCGATGCTCGACGGGATGGAGCTCCTCCACACCCTGGATGGTGACGACTGGAGTTCCCGCGCCCGTGATCTTGGCGCCCATCTCGTTCAACATGTTGGCGAGGTCGACGATCTCGGGCTCGCGCGCGGCGTTCTCGATGACGGTCTCGCCCTTCGCGCGAACCGCGGCCATGATCAGGTTCTCGGTCGCGCCGACGCTCGCGAACTCGAGGGTAACGAAGGTGCCCACGAGCCCCGAGGAGGCGTCCGCATAGATATAGCCGTGATCCGTATCGAACGAGACGCCCAGCGCCTCGAGTCCGAGGATGTGCATGTCTATCTTTCGAGCACCGAGGTTGCAGCCGCCCGGCATCGCGATCTTCGCCTTGCCGAAGCGACCGAGCAGCGGCCCCATGACGGCGGTCGACGCGCGCATCTTGGCGACGAGCTCGTAAGGAGCCTCCCAGGAATCGACGGACGAGGTATCGATGACGAGGCAGTGCTCATCTGCGACCTCGATGGTAGCGCCCATGCGCTTGAGGACCTTGCCCATCACGTGAACATCGGAGATGTTGGGCACGTTGGTGAGCGTCGTCTTGCCGGGGGCAAGAAGCGTCGCGGCCATGAGCTTGAGCGCGGAGTTCTTGGCACCAGATACCTGGACCGTTCCCTCGATCGCGTGGCCGCCTTCTACGCGGATGATATCCAATCGAGCATCCTTTCAAAAAGCATGCCCGGAAACGCGAGGCGTTCCCGGGCATGATGCTCTGAAACTATGTCGGACGCGGCCGGAAAACCGCGACCTACTGCTTACTGTTGAAGCAGGAGCTTACACCATGCGATTTCATTATAGAGATACGAACGGTGCGCATCGTCTTCCGACAAATTTCTCAACGTGTCTTCAAAACCTTGAATGCGAGCTTGAAGCTTTTCACGGTCGATATCCGCGAGGTCCTGGGCGCGCTCAGCCAGGATGACGACTTCGTCACCGGTGATCTGAGCGTATCCGGTACCCACGGCGAACGTATGGTCCACGGTACCCATCCGCTCGAGGCAGACGCGGACATAGCCCTCGTCTATCGTGCAGATCTCGCTCGCATGGCGCGCTGCGACGCCGAGCAAGCCGTCGGTCGAGGGAATGGTGACATAGGCCACCTCGCCGTTGAAGGCGTCGTGCTCGGGGCAGACGATGCGAAGTCGCATAGCCATGGCTTAAGCCCCCATCTTGGCGGCGCGCTCGCGGACGTCGTCGATCGTGCCGGCATAACGGAAGGCCTGCTCGGGCAGGTCGTCGCACTCGCCGTCGACGATGGCGGCGAAGGAGCGGACGGTATCGGCGACGCGGATGTAGACGCCGGGGTTACCGGTGAACTGCTCGGCGACGTGGAAGGACTGCGACAGGAACTGCTGCAGCTTGCGCGCGCGGTTGACGATGAGGCGCTGCTCGTCGGAGAGCTCGTCCATACCGAGGATCGCGATGATGTCCTGGAGGTCGGAGTACTCCTGCAGCATCTCCTGGACCTTGACGGCCACGCGGTAGTGCTCCTCGCCGACGACGCTCGGGTCGAGTGCGTCGGAAGAGGACGCCAAGGGATCGATCGCCGGGTACAGGCCCAGCTCCGCGATCGAGCGCGAGAGAACGGTGGTGGCGTCGAGGTGCGTGAACGTGGTGGCGGGAGCGGGGTCGGTCAGGTCGTCCGCGGGGACGTAGACGGCCTGGACGGAGGTGATGGATCCCGTCTTGGTCGAGGTGATGCGCTCCTGTAGGTCGCCCATCTCGGTAGCCAGCGTGGGCTGGTAGCCGACGGCGGAGGGCATGCGGCCGAGAAGGGCCGAGACCTCGGAACCCGCCTGCGAGAAGCGGAAGATGTTATCGATGAAGAGCAGGACGTCCTGACCGCGGTCGCGGAAGTACTCCGCCTCGGTCAGGCCGGCGAGGCCGACGCGCAGACGAGCTCCCGGGGGCTCGTTCATCTGACCGTAGACCAGGCAGGTCTTGTTAATGACGCCGGACTCGCTCATCTCGAGGTACAGGTCGGTACCCTCGCGCGTGCGCTCGCCGACGCCGGTGAAGACCGACGTGCCGCCGTGCTCCTGGGCGAGGTTGTTGATGAGCTCCTGGATGAGGACGGTCTTGCCGACGCCGGCGCCACCGAACAGGCCGGTCTTGCCGCCACGGATGTAGGGCTCGAGCAGGTCGACCGCCTTGATGCCGGTCTCGAAGATCTCGGTCTTGGTGGTCAGCTGGTCGAAGCTCGGGGCAGGATGGTGAATCGGATAGTAATCCTCGACCTCGGGCATCTCCTTGCCGTCGACGGGCTCGCCCATGACGTTCCAGATGCGACCGAGCGTCTGCTTGCCGACGGGCATCTTCATGGGCGCGCCGGTATCGACGACCTCGAGACCGCGCTGCAGGCCGTCGGTCGAGGTCATGGCCACGGTACGGACGACATCGCCCGGCAGCTGGCTCTCGACCTCGAGAATGGTCTTCACGTGGCCCACGGGGGTGTCCGCGTCGACGGTGAGCGCGTTGTAGATGTTCGGGACGCCGTCCTTGAACTTGACGTCGACGACGGCGCCGATGATGCGGACGATTCGTCCGACACCAGCGGTCGTCGGGGCGTCGACGGAAATGGTGTCTGCCATTAGAAATCCTCCAATGCTGCGGCTCCACCGATGATCTCGTTGAGCTCGGTGGTGATGGATGCCTGGCGCACGCGGTTGTAGGTGCGCTTGAGATCGCCGATGATGGCGCTGGCATTCTCGGTCGCGGAGTGCATCGCCTTGCGGCGAGCGCCCTGCTCGGCTGCGGCAGAGTCGATGAGAGCCTGCTGGATCACGGTAAGCACGTACGTCGGGATGAGCCTGCTCAAAACGTGTTCCGCCGAGGGGGCGTAGGTGAAGGGCGAGGTGATGCGCTGGGGCGTATCGGCCTCGTTGGTGCGCGGACCGCGAGCCGTCTTGAGGACGACGGGGTCGAGGGGCAGGATTCGTTCCTCGCGCAGGATCTGCTCGACGCGGTTCTTGGCGTGGTGGTAGATGATGTCCACGCGCCCGAACTTGCCCTGGGAAAAACCGTCCTCGATGTAACTCGCGATGGCGCGGCAGCGCTCGATGCTGGGGTCATCGGACTCGCCGACCACCTGCATCACGACGTCGGGATACTTGGAGAAGTACTCCGTGACCTTGCGGCCGCACGTGATCAGCTCGATGCGCTTGGCGCCGTGGCGCCGGAAGTGATCGATGCGCTTCTCGACCGCGCGCTCGATCTGGACGTTGAACCCGCCAGCAAGACCGCGGTCGGAACTGATCGCGACGATGAGCGCGCACTCATACGTCTCGGGATTCGCGAGAAGCGGGGAGGCCGTCTCGGACGCGGCGTCGGTCGCGACCGTCAGCATGACGTCCGTGATCGCGTCGCGAAAGGCCTCCGATCGCTTCTCGCGGTCCAGGGCTCGCTTGATCTTCGCCGTGGCGACCATCTCCATGGTGCGCGTGATCTGCTCGGTGGTGGACACCGAGCCGATGCGCTTTTTGATTTCTCGGAGGTTGGCCATCTGGCTTAGTTCCCCTCATTCTCCATGGAGCCGGATGCACCGGCACCATTGGCCGCTGTGAATTCCGCCTTGTAATCGGCGATGGCCTGCTCGAGCTGGGCGCCGAGCTCATCGTCGATCTTGCCGAGCGAGATGCCCTCGAGCACCTTGCCGTAAGCGCCCTCCAGATAGTCGATGAGACCATCGCGGAACGGCACGACCTCGTCGAGGGACAGGTCGTCGAGGTAGCCCTTGTTGCCGGCGAAGAGGACGGCGACCTGGCTGGTGACGGCCATCGGCTTGAAGCGCGGCTGCTTGAGCACCTCGGTCATGCGGGCGCCATGGGTGAGCTGGCGCTGCGTGGCGGCATCCAGGTCCGATCCGAACTGGGTGAAGCCGGCCAGCTCGCGGTAGGCCGCGAGGTCGAGGCGGAGGTTGCCGGCGACCTGCTTCATCGCCTTGGTCTGCGCCGATCCGCCGACTCGGCTGACGGAGATGCCGACGTCGACT
This sequence comes from uncultured Collinsella sp., assembly GCA_900555585.1. Classification (GTDB taxonomy): domain Bacteria; phylum Actinomycetota; class Coriobacteriia; order Coriobacteriales; family Coriobacteriaceae; genus Collinsella. The sequence goes on along the minus strand of USLT01000028.1, from coordinate 973 downwards.
GCGGGGCGCTGGCCCTGATGGAAGAGCTCGCCCTGCAGGTAGATCTGGCCATCGGTGATCGAGATCACGTTGGTCGGAATGTACGCGGAGACGTCGCCGTCCTGGGTCTCGATGATCGGCAGGGCGGTAAGCGAACCGCCGCCGTTCTCCTCGGAGAGCTTGCAGGCGCGCTCCAGCAGGCGGGAGTGCAGGTAGAAGATATCGCCGGGGTAGGCCTCGCGTCCCGGCGGGCGACGAAGCGTAAGCGACATCTGACGGTACGCGACGGCCTGCTTGGACAGGTCATCGTAAACGACGAGCACATGGCCGCCGGGGTTGGTGGCGCTGGCGGGACGCCCGTCCTCGCCGTTGTACATGAAGTACTCGCCGATCGCGGCGCCCGCCATAGGCGCGATGTACTGCAGCGGAGCGGAGTCGGCCGCGGTGGCGCTCACGATTACGGTGTAATCGAGGGCGTTGTGCTGCGCGAGCGTCTCGCGGATGTTCGCGACCGTCGAGGCCTTCTGGCCGATGGCGACGTAGACGCAGATCATGCCCTTGCCGCGCTGGTTGATGATGGCATCGATGGCGATGGCGGTCTTGCCGGTCTTGCGGTCGCCGATGATCAGCTCGCGCTGGCCGCGACCGACGGGAATCATCGCATCGACGGCGAGCAGGCCGGTCTGGACGGGCTCGCACACAGGGGTGCGGTCGATAACGCCCGGTGCCTTGAACTCGATGGGACGGCGATGGGTCTCGCCCACGCTGCCCTTGCCATCGATAGGCTGGCCAAGGGGATTGACGACGCGGCCGAGCATGCCCCTGCCGACGGGGATGTCCATGACGCGACCGGTGGTGCGGCAGGCGTCGCCCTCCTTGATGGAGTCGACGTTGCCGAACAGCACGGCGCCGACCTCGTCACGGTCCAGGTTCTGGGCCAAGCCGTAGACGGTCTCCCCCGTGACGGAACTGGTGAACTCCAGCAACTCACCAG
>USLT01000027.1 GCA_900555585.1 uncultured Collinsella sp. | reverse complement strand
TCTTTGGTTCGGAATAGTGTAGTGCTGGCGGTCTATCTATTGTTTTCGGTTGCTTGCTTCTTTACCGTACATGAGCATTTAAGCACGGGTGATATTGTGCTTGATTTTTTCTCAGGCTCAGCATCGACCGCCCATGCCATGTTCCTGCAGGAGCTCGGAAAAGATGATCGCTATCAGTTTATCCTTGTCCAGCTTCCAGAGCCTTGTGACCCGAAACGCGACGCCTACAAGGACGGGTATGAGACTCTCTGCGACATAGGCGAAGGACGCATTCGCCGCGCAGGCGACAAAATCAAAACCGAGCTCGAGGAATCCAACCGTCAACTCAAGCTTGGCGAGGGACCCAAGCAGCTTCCCGACATCGGCTTCCGTGTGTTCGAGCTCGATGAGTCCGGCATTGAGAAGCCCGAGCCCGGTCAGCTCCTCTTCGACGTGGTCAAGCCCGATCGCTCCGATATGGATATCGTCTTCGAGATGATGCTCAAATGGGGCCTCGAGCTCACGCTGCCCGTCGAGAAGTCTGAAGCCGCGGGCTATCCCATCTGGTCCGTCGCTTGCGACGAGCTCGTCTGCTGCATGTCCCGAGGCCTCACCATTGAGGCGCTCGAGGCCATCGCCGACATGGAGCCCAGGCGCGTTCTCATCCTCGATTCCGTCCTCGACGACACCCTCAAGCTCAACGCCGTGCAGATCTTCAAGCACGCCGGCGAGCGCATGGGCTGTGAGATCGAATTGAGGACGGTCTAGCATGGCGGCGCTCGAGTTCAAGTTCTCATCCGACCAGCAGCACCAGCTGGAGGCCATCGAAGCAACCTGCGACCTGTTCCGCGGACAACAATTTATTGGCAGCGTATTCTCCGCCGATTCCGGCCGCAAAGGCCAGACGGCAATCGGCGAGCTCATGGTCGGCCACGGCAACGAGCTTCGCGTGGCGCCGGGCCAGCTCCTCGACAACCTGCACGCCGTGCAGGAGGAGGGCTGCCTCCCGGCAACCGACGTCCTCACCGATGGGCGCCTGCGAGACTTCACCGTCGAGATGGAGACCGGCACCGGCAAGACCTACGTCTACATCCGCTCCATCTACGAGCTAAACCGCCGCTACGGCATCACCAAGTTCGTTATCGTCGTGCCGAGCGTGGCCATCCGCGAGGGCGTCCTCAAGAGCCTCCAGACCACCCGCAGGCACTTCGAGACGCTCTACGACCGCACGCCGCTCGACTACTTCGTGTACGACTCGAAGGACATGGGGCCGGTGGGTAACTTCGCCACGTCGAGCTCCATCCAGGTCATGGTCATCAACATCGACGCGTTCAACAAGGGCCTCGAGAAGGATGGCACCGCGAAGGAGGGCAACCTCTTCCACCGTCCCAGCGAGAAGCTCACCGGCGGCTTCAGCCCTCGCGAGCTCGTGAGCGCCTGCAAGCCCGTCGTCATCATCGACGAGCCCCAGAGCGTCGACAACACCAAGCAGGCCAAGGCCGCCATCAAGAGCCTGAACCCGCTGTTCGTGCTGCGCTACTCGGCCACGCACAAGCAGGCCTACAACATGATCTACCGCCTCACGCCGGTCGACGCCTTCGAGCGCCACCTGGTGAAGGGCATCTGCGTGGACTCGATCAAGGCCGAGGCGAACCTCAACGGCGCGTACGTGAGGCTCGAGTCCGTCAAGTCCGACCCGTTCTCCGCCAAGGTGTCCATCGACGTGCGCCAGGCCGACGGCACGCAGAAGCGCAAGGCCGTCACGGTGAAGACCGGCAACGACCTCTACCAGAAGAGCGGCGAGAACAGCGACTACGAGAGCGGCTGGGTGGTCAACAACATCGGCGCCGCAGTGGGCGACGAGTTCATAGAGTTCCAGAACGGCGAGGTGCTCGAGCTCGGCGAGGCGCTGGGCGACGTCAACGAGGAGGTCGTCAAGCGCGCGCAGATCCGCCGCACCATCGAGGACCACCTGGCCCGCCAGTTCGAGCTGTGGCCGCGCGGCGTGAAGGTGCTCTCGCTCTTCTTCATCGACCGCGTCGACCGATACCGCGTCTACGAGCCCGAAGTCCACGGCGGCCTGTACGCCCTGATGTTTGAGGAGGAGTACGCAGGTGCCCTGAACTCGAAGGCGCCTCGTCGCATCGCAAAGGCGGCGGGGATCGGCAAGGGCACGTGGCTCGAGTGCTACGAAGCCGTCGGCGCCCCGCTGGTGCGCGACCCCCACGCCGTGCACCAGGGATACTTCGCCAAGGACAAGAAGGGCAAGTTCAAGGACTCCAAGGGAGCCGCCGGCACCGCCGACGACGCCGGGGCCTTCGAGCTCATCATGCAGAAGAAGGAGACGCTCATCTCCTTCCCGGACGGCAAGGACGCGGACAAGGACGTCTCTTTCGTCTTCAGCCACTCCGCGCTCAAGGAGGGCTGGGACAACCCCAACGTGTTCCAGATCTGCACGCTCGTCGAGACAAAGGACAACCTGACCAAGCGCCAGAAGATCGGCCGCGGTCTGCGCCTGTGCGTGAACCAGGATGGCGAGCGCCTGTACGACCCAGAGGCGAACGTGCTCACCGTCATCGCGAACGAGAGCTACGACGACTTCGCCAACGGCCTGCAGAAGGAGCTTGAGGCTGAGGACTTCAAGTTCGGCGTCATCACTCCGGAGAGCTTCACGAAGGTCACGGTCAAGGGCGATGATGGCGTCGAGGAGCGCCTGGGCTACGAGAAGTCCAAGCAGGTCTACGACCACCTCGTCGCGACCGGCATGGTCGACGACAAGGGCGCGGTGACGCCCGAGCTGAAGGCGGCCGCCGAGGAGGGCAAGGTCGAGCTCCCCGCCGAGCTCGAGCCTGCCAAGGAGCAGGTCGAGGCGATCATCATCCACAAGTCCCAGAGGGTCCAGATCCGTGACAAGGCCAAGGAGGTCTCGGTCGAGCTGCAGAAGGACGTCACGCTCGACCCTGCGTTCCAGGCCCTGTGGGACCGCATCCGCCAGCGCACGCGCTTCCAGGTCGAGGTCGACTCCGGCAAGCTCATCGAACATGCCATCGAAGCTGTCGACGGCATGCTCGCCGTGCGCCCGCCCCAGGTGACGAGCGAGCGTGCCTCGCTGGGCATCGACGACGCGGGCGTGAGCGCCGAGGGCACGGGCACCTCCGTGGTGTCCGTTTCGGGAAAGGTGAAATACGACCTTCCCGACCCGATCGCAGAGCTGCAGGACGCCGTCGGGCTCACCCGCGGCACCATCAAGGCGATCCTCGAGGGCTTCAGCCGCCTCGACGAGTTCGAGATCGACCCCGCGACCTTCCTCGCGCAGGTCGGCGACAAGATCAACCGCGTGAAGAACGACCTCATCGCCCAGGGCATCAAGTACGTGCGCCTTCCCGAGGACGAGTGGTACACCATGCGCGACCTCGAGCTTGACGACTACACGGCCTACCTTGGGCAGAACGCGTGGAAGCCGGACATGACGAGCAAGAGCCTGTACAACTACGTGGTCTACGACTCGGCGGGGGTCGAGCGCTCCTTTGCCGAGGCTCTAGACAAGCAGGAGGAGGTTCTCGTGTTCGCGAAATTGCCCTCGGCGTTCAAGATCGACACGCCGCTCGGCAGTTACAACCCCGACTGGGCGTACGTCGAGGAGGCCGACGGCGAGCGCCGCGTGTACTTCGTGACCGAGACCAAGGGCGGCAAGAACGGCGAGCCCGCCCTGCGCGACGCGGAGAAGATCAAGATCGGCTGCGCCAAGAAGCACTTCGAGGCGCTGGACCTCGGAAACGACTTCCATTACAACGTGCGCACGACCTACCAATACGAGGCGGTGAAGGCTTAGGATGTCGAAGCTGCCCGGAAAGATGACGCGAAAGCAGCACTGGGTGCCGCGGTTCTACCTGCGCCATTTCGCGGATTCCTCCGGGCAGCTTCATGCCTACAGCAGACAGAAGGGCTCCTTCTTCCGCACGAATTGCGAGAACCTTTGCAGCATGCGCGATCTTTATGAGGTCGAGCATGCCGATGCGACAGGCGATGCGACAGACAGATTCTATGCGCAGAACCTCATCGAGGTTAAGCTATCTGAGCTCGAGAGCCGCATCGCGCCGCTTTACGATCGCTTTTTGGAACGCCAGAAAGAAGACCAGTGCGAAGACGAAGGGTATTCTGATGGGAAAGCCGCCGTTTGCGAGCTGGCAGCAAATATCATCGTCCGGCACCCTATCAGTATGCGCGTCGACAAGAAATGGTCACGCGAGACTGCCGAAGAGCTGCTCAGAAACGTTCATCTGACACCCTATGAGCTCGGCTTGCTCGATTGGTCGGATTGGCGCGGGGATTCCCAAGCGGTGGTCGAGCTTGCCGCCGCCGCAACCATGCTCTTCTCCAACGATGATATTGTGCCAGTTAACCGTATTCGAAAGGCTTTTTTTGAGAAGAGCTTCTCCATCCTTAGGGCACCCGTCGGCTCAGGGTTCGTTACGACGTCGATGCCTATGTTCATCATCGGGCCCGAGGACGACTCGTACGATTTTCATCTCGCGTATATGCCATTGAGCAGTGAGTATGCTGCGGTCTTTTCAGATGACCCTCTATTTCCGCCGTTTGCGAGACTCGGTTTTTCGGGCGTCGAGTTCATGAACCGACTTCTTCTGCTTAACTGCGAGCATTGGGATGTCGCCATATCGAGGGGAAGCGGCCCGCTCGAGCACGCGGTACGCGATTGAAGTCAAGCGAACAGTGCCGAATTCATGCACGAGATGTTCACGCGCGACGGCAGGGAGCTATCCCTCGACACAGTGATCTACGACCGCTCGAAGAAGAAGGGGCAGACGATGATCGATACCATCGACCGTGGCTGCCTCGAGGGCGGCTGCCTTGATGACGAGGACCTGCGCATCATCTTCGAGCACCTTCTGGGGAGAAGACGGCAAGGACCGGGAACATTAAAGGGTCAAGCAGCGTATTGATAAAATTGACCCCGCCAGCAATAACCGCAAAGGATAGATAGGGCTTTAAGGATGGATGCAGGAAAAGCAACGATAAGCGGCGTGTTCAACGGATCGCGCCTGCTCGAAATACCTTTTTACCAAAGGGCGTACGTCTGGGGAGAAGAGCAATGGGAGCGTTTCCTCGGCGACATGGAGTTCGTCACGGCCTCGAAGCGGCCCTATTTCCTGGGCTCCATCATCCTGAAGCAGGCCTCCTCCGGCAACACCTGGTCCGAGGTCTCCGAGGTTCGCACCGTCATCGACGGCCAGCAGCGACTCACGACCATGGTCATCTTCTTCAAGGCACTCTGTGCAAAAAACGGCACCAACAATTTGTTTGAGCGAGATTTCGTCCTGGAGACCGGCGATGTCGCCTTGCGGCACGGCAAGTACGACCGGCAGGATTTCGAAAAGGTCGTCAGCGCCACGGGCTGCGAACCCCTCGAGGGCTCCTCGGCCATCGTCCTTGCCTACAACTACTTCCTCAAGAATATCGACCCGGAGAAGGTCGACAGGAACACGATCAAGTCGAACGTCCAGTTCGTCTGCATCGATCTTACCGAGGGCGAGGACGAGCAGCAGATATTCGACACCATCAACTCGCTCGGGGTGCGCCTGACGACGGCGGAGCTCCTTAAGAACTACTTCTTCAACCGCGAGAACGAGCAGGCGTTCAAGGAGTGCTGGGAAGACGTCTTCGAGCCCACGGCTGAGAAGAGGGAGTATTGGGAGCAGGAGATCGTTACCGGGCGCATCAAGCGCACGCTCGTCGACCTCTTCTTCGACGCGTTCCTCCAGATTCTGGTCCAGGACAAGAGGCGTGGCGTCACGACCGAGGACAAGCTCTTCTATTCGCGTACTTCGAACCTCTTCCAGTCCTACAAGGATTTCATCGGCAGGTACTGCAACGGCGACAAGGTCGAGATTCTCGACAACATGAAGGCGTATGCCGAGGCGTTCGAGTCCACGTTCGACCCTGGCTACTGCGACGCGGACATCCCCTCCGCTTCCGGCGTCGAGCGCCTGAACGTGCTGATATTCGGCCTCAAGAACTCGACGCTCATCCCGTACGTGCTCTACGTTCGAAAGAACGCGGAGTCTTCGAGCGAGGAATCTAAGATCTACGCCCTGCTTGAGAGCTACATCGTCCGCCGAATGCTGGTTCAGGCGACCACGAAGAACTACAACAGGCTGTTCACCTCGCTGATCTTGAACGAGGTGAAGGACGCGGAGGCGCTGAGGAAGGCTCTCGAAGCCAATGACGAGACGACGACGTACATGCCCGGCGACGCCGAGGTTCGAGCGGCATTCGAGGAATCGTGTCTGTACAACCTCCAGTCCAAGGGCGTCCTCTATCTGCTGGAAAGCGCCATTCGTCCGGGCATGAGCAGCACGGCCCTGCTCGGGTTCAACCAGTACACCCTCGAGCACATGATGCCCAAGAAGTGGCGCAACAAATGGGGAGCCCTCGACGATGAGGCTGCCACGCGAAGGGACCGGAAGCTCCTCACGCTCGGCAACCTCGCCATCATCACGCATTCGCTCAACGCCTCCATCCGCGATGCCGATTGGCCCACCAAGAAGCAGGGAAAGGGATACAAGGACGGCCTTGCCCTCTGCGCCGCCGGCCTTGCGACCATGGCCGGCGCCCTAGAGAAGGAGTCTTGGAACGAGGGCGATATCGCCGATCGCGCCGAATGGCTTGCGGACAAGGCGTTGGAGGTCTGGCGCTAGGCCCTACCTGCGTCCCATCTCGAAGATGCTTGCGGTGTCGGAACCCGCATCGATGACGGATGGAACCGGCTCTTCCAAAAACGTAGTTCGTGGCGATGTCTCTTCCGTCGGCGCGTCAAGAGGCTCGCCGAGCGCTAGGAAGAACCTCATCACGTGCTCAATTCTCTGTTGCAGGGACTCGCTCAGCTCGCCGTAGGAGGCCGCCAGCCGCACCTCCTTGGCCAATTCCGCCATCGAGTCCCTCAGTGCCTTCTGCACGCTCACGGAGGGCCTCACCTCGACCTGGGTATCGGTGAGCTTGGCGATGATGTAGTCCTGCCTGTTCATGCCGCTCCAGGCTGCCATCTCGCATATGAGCTTGCGCTCCTCGGGCGTGCAGCGGAACGCCATCGTCTTGCTGCGCTTGCGGGCGCTGTTCTCGCACGGCATCCTTCTTACCCCCTCGCCCCGTCGAGCGCGGCGGCCATCTCGTCCTGCTTCGTGGGGAACAGGTGCGCGTAGCGGTAGGTGATGTCCACCGCCTCGTGGCCCATGCGCTCGGCGATGGCCAGCGCGGAGAAGCCCATCTCTATCAGCAGGCTCACATGGCTGTGGCGTATGTCGTGTATGCGGATGCGCTTCACGCCCGACGCCTTGCACCCGCGCTCCATCTCGTGGGCCAGGAAGTGCTTGGTCACGGCGAACAGGCGCTCGTCGGGGGCGACGTCGTCGCGCATCTCGATGAAGTCCGCCATCTCGTCGCGCAGGAAGGCGGGCATGACGATCGTGCGCACGGACTTGGGCGTCTTGGGGTCGGTCACGGTGTCAACGCCGTTGAGGCTCTGGTACGACTTGTTGATGCGCAGCCGCGAGCTCTCCAGCATGAAGTCGGACGGCGTGAGCGCCAGGAGCTCGCCGCAGCGTATGCCCGTCCAGTAAAGCAGCTCGAAGGCGTGGAATGAGAGAGGCTT
>USLT01000026.1 GCA_900555585.1 uncultured Collinsella sp. | reverse complement strand
GGCTGTCGAAATACCTCGACGAGCAGCAGCAGAACCGCAAGAACCGCAAGGAGCGCTTCAACGCGCCGACCGAGCCCAGCATCTCGCGCGACGACCTCGCCGCCCTCAAGGTGGCCGAGCTCCGCGAGAAGGCCAAGGAGCTCGAGATCGACTACTCCGGCAAGAAGAAGGCCGAGCTCGTCGAGGAGATCTACACCACCGCCGCCCGCACCGAGGGCTTCCGCGACATCGAGGGCATCCTCGACATCGCCCACGAGGGCCACGGCTACATCCGCGCCAAGGGCTACATGCCCAGCCGCGACGACGCCTTCGTCCCCGCCAACATGATCCGCTCCGCGGGCCTTCGCCCCGGCGACATCGTCGCGGGCACCCTGCGCCCCTCGCGCGCCAACGACAAGTTCCCGGGCCTCGCCAAGATCACCTCGATCAACGGCCAGGATCCCGAGGCCATGCGCCGCAGGCCCAAGTTCAGCGATCTCACGCCGATCTATCCCAACGAACCGCTCAAGATGGAGCACGGCCGCGACTCCATCACCGGCCGCGCCATCGACATCGTGAGCCCCATCGGCAAGGGCCAGCGCGGCCTCATCGTCTCGCCGCCCAAGGCCGGCAAGACCACGGTCCTCAAGAAGATCTGCCAGTCGATCGCGACCAACAACCCCGAGGTGCACCTGATCTGCCTGCTCGTCGACGAGCGACCCGAAGAGGTCACCGACATGCAGCGCTCCATCAAGGGCGACGTCGTGGCGTCCACCTTCGACATGCCCGCCGACAACCACACCCGCGTCTCCGAGCTCGTCATCGAGCGCGCCAAGCGCATCGTCGAGATGGGCGGCGACGTGGACTCCATCACCCGCCTGGCGCGCGCCTACAACCTCGCCGCGCCGGCTTCGGGCCGCATCCTGTCCGGCGGCGTCGACTCGGCCGCCCTCTACCCGCCCAAGCGCTTCCTCGGCGCCGCCCGCAACATCGAGAACGGCGGCTCGCTGACGATCCTCGCCTCGGCGCTCGTCGACACGGGCTCCAAGATGGACGAGGTCATCTTCGAGGAGTTCAAGGGTACGGGCAACATGGAGCTCAAGCTCTCCCGCGACCTGGCCGACCGCCGCATCTTTCCGGCGATCGACCCCATCCAGTCCGGCACCCGCAACGAGGACCTGCTGGTCGACAAGAGCATCCAGCCGTTCGTGTGGGGCATCCGCCGCATCCTGGCCAACATGGCCAACACCGAGCGCGCCGCCGCGTCGTTCATCAAGGGCCTCAAGGGCACCAACAGCAACGAGGAGTTCCTCATCCGCTCCGCCAAGAAGGCCGCGGACCATTCCGACGCGCTGTAGCGAGCCCGCGCCCGCGCGATAGAAGCCAAGGAGGCCTCGTCCCCGACGTTGGGGGACGAGGCCTCCTGCGTTGCAAATGATGCAATCGGCTTCCGCCACCAAGCCCCCATCTTGGTATGAAACGTCAAATGCTCCCTTCCTATAATGGGTTGCAACGGAAGGGGGTTCGGATATGGCAGCTAAAGAGCACGTGGCGGCACATGGAGAGACGATCGCGTCGTTCATTCGCTACGTCGAGTCCCATCCCAACCAGCCAGTGTCGCAGGTGGCCGCATTCTACGAGGTGACCGAGCGGACCATCCGCACCTACGTCCGAATGGCCTGCGAGGAGCTCGCGCCCTTCGCCGCCATCGTCGCGGATCGAGACGGCTACGCGCTTCGCATCGATGACGATGGCGCGTACGAGTCGTGGTGCCTCTCCGCGGGCGGGACGCTGTGGAACGGGATCCCCTCTACCCAGCAGGGCAGGATCTCCTTTCTCGTGAACGACCTGCTGTGCCGCACCGATTGGGTGACGCTCGACTCGTTGGCGAGCTCCCTGTTCTGCTCTCGACGCACGGTGGCCAGCGCCCTCGGCGGGGTCGCGTCCTATCTCGAGATGTTCGGCCTCGAGCTCGAGCGCCGTCCGCATCGCGGCATACGCGTCTGCGGTTCCGAGGACAAGCGCCGCATCTGCCTGGCCAACGTCGTCCTCGACCGCATGGCCGCCGACGGCAGCCTCGACTCCCAGGTACCCGGCGAGCGCGCCGGCGATCGACCCGCGCCCTTCGCTCATAGGGACTACTGTCTGGCGACCATCGCCTCGTGCGTGGACGCCGCCACCGAGGAGCACGGCTTCTCGATCAACTCGGTCGTCTACCAGAACCTGCTGGTGCATATCGCCGTGGCGGTCGTCCGCGTGCGGGCGCACCATTATGTATCCGGCGTCGTCGAGGAGGCGCGCAGCCTCGTCGGATCGGCGGCGTGGCGCGTCGCGGCCTCCATCACCGAGCGTGTCGGCGAGGCACTCGACGTCGAGCTTCCCGATAGCGAGATCGCCTACATCGCCATCCATCTTGCCGGCAAGCGGGTCCTGTTCCCCGTGGAGCCGCAGGCCGGCGCGCCCGAGTGCCCAGAAGCCGACGGAGAGGCCGAGGCATCGCGCGACGGGGCCGCGCCCGAGCCGCCCGAGGCGGTGTCCGAGGAGTCCTGGGAGCTCGCCGACCAGATGATCCAGGCGGTCGACCGCGCGTTCAGCCTCGACCTCGGTAGGGATATCGAGCTCCATATGAACCTCGCGCGCCACCTGGGCCCGCTCATGGTTCGCCTTAAATACCGCATGCGGTTGGAGAACCCGCTGTGCGCGGACATCCGGGCCCGCTACCCCTTCGCCTTCGCCTGCGCGCTCGAGGCCGCCGTCGTCCTGACGAGGGCCTGCGGCGCCGAGGTGAGCGACGACGAGGCGGCGTATCTGGCGCTGGCCTTCGCGCTGGCGATGGAGCGCCGGCGCATACGCACGGCGCGTCCCAAGAACGTGCTCGTGGTGTGCGCGTCGGGCATGGGCAGCGCGGAGCTGCTCGCCATGCGCTGCCGGGAGGAGTTCGGCGACCAGCTCGGCTCCATCAGGACGCTCGATGTGTCGCAGGTCGCGACGACCGACTTCTCCGATATCGATTACCTCTTCACCACCGTGCCGCTGCCCTGCGCGGTCCCGGTTCCCGTCCGCGAGGTCGGATACTTCCTCGACCGACGCGACGTCGAGGGGGTCCGCGCCCTGCTCGCGCGTCCCCAGGGTGCCGGCGGAGCCGCCGATTTCGTCTCGCCGGACCTGTTCGAGCCGCATCTGCGCGCCGCGTCCAGCGACGATGCGATCAAGCAGCTCTCGGCGTTGTGCGCCGAGCGCGAGCGGGTCTCCCCGGAGTTCGCCGATTACGTGCTGCGTCGCGAGCGAAGCGCCTCGACCGCCTTCGGCAACGGCATCGCCATCCCGCATCCCATCATGTCGGCCTCCGAGCGCACCTTCGTGTGCGTCGGCCTGGCGGACGAGCCCATACCGTGGGGGTCCCAGCAGGTCGAGGTCGTGCTGCTCATCTCGGTCGGACCGGACCCCGACGAGGGCCTGCGCGATTTCTACGATTCCATCCTCTGCCTGGCATCTGATCGAGGGGCGCTCGCGCGCCTGCTCGATGACCGGTGCTTCCCGACGCTCCTGGAGCTTCTTGCCCGGGCGTCCGAGGGCGACCGGCTTGGTCTCGACGAGAAGCAGGGGAGGTGAACGATATGACCGATGAAGAGGTCGTCATGAAGCTGATTGTCCCGTCCGGCACCGCCAAGAGCGCGGCCATCGAGGCGATCGCGGCCGCGCGCAAGCACGATTTCGACCGTGCCGAGGAGCTGCTGGGCCATGCCGACGAGGCGATCGCCGACGCCCACGAGCACCAGAGCGAGGCCATCCGCGCCGTGTTGAACGGCGAGGACGACACCGCAACCTCCCTGATCATGGTGCATGGCCAGGACCACCTGATGAACGCCATCACCACGATCGATTTGGCCCGCCAGATCGTCGGGCTCGTGCGCGAGCTCGATGCCAAGGCGTGCTAGCACCGTACCTAAGGAGTCAGATCATGAAGAAGATCTACCTGTTCTGCAGCGCCGGCATGTCCACCAGCATGCTCGCGAAGAACATGCAGAAGGCTGCAGACGCCCATAACCTTCCCGCCCATGTCGAGGCCTTCTCCTCGAGCAAGATTTCGGCGCTCGTCGAGAGCGACCATCCGGACGTCATCCTCCTCGGCCCGCAGGTCGGGTTCATGTTCGATGACGTCAACGGCAAGTACGGCGCCGCGACCCCCGTGGGCGTCATCGACGCCGACGACTACGGCGCGCTCGACGGCGAGCGCGTGCTCAAGTACGCGATCCTGCTGCTCAAGAAGCACCAGACGGCGTAGCGGGGGGAGGATACCATGTCAGAAGGAAAGTCCAACCTGATCGACGTGCTCGAGCGCAAGCTCGTCCCGCTGGCCAACGTGGTCGGTAAGAACAAGTACCTGCTCACGCTGCGCGACACGTTCTCGATGATCATGCCGTTGCTGATCGTCGGCTCCATCTTCACGCTCGTCGGCAGCTTCCCCTTCAAGCCCTGGACCGAGTTCCTGGCAAGCGTGCAGCTCGGCGACCAGACCCTCGCCCAGCTCATCGGCGTTCCCGCCACCATCACCGTCTCGATGATGGCGCTGTTCGTGGCCTTCCTCATGGGCTATAACTTCGCCGAGCACGAGGATCTGCCCGACCGCGTCTCGGCGGGCATGTGCTCCCTGCTCTCCTGGTTGCTGCTCATGCCGCTCTACACCCTGTTCACCCCCGAGGGCGCCGAGGAGGCCGTCAAGGTCGCCAGCATCCCGATGGACTGGGTCGGCTCCAAGGGCGTCTTCGTTGCCATGATCATCGGCTTCGTCTCCGTCAAGATCTTCGGCTGGTTCGTCCATAAGGACTTCACCATCAAGATGCCCGACGGCGTTCCGCCCACCGTGGCCCGCGCGTTCTCGGCCCTGATCCCGATGACCGCCACGATGGTCGTCGTGTGGGCGCTGCGCATCGGCTTCGTGCTCACCCCCTGGGAGAACGTCTTCACCTTCGTGTACTCCTTCCTGCAGATCCCGCTGCAGAACCTCGGCGGCACGGTGTTCGCCCAGGCCGGCGTGTACCTGTTCGCCCACTTCCTGTGGTTCTTCGGCATCCATGGCACCAACATCACCGACTCCGTCTACAACCCGATCCTGCTCGCGCTGTCCGCGCAGAACCAGGAGGCCCTCGCGGCCGGGCTGCCCGCGCCCAACATCATCAACGCGCAGTTCCAGTCCCTGTTCGCGACCATCGGCGGTGGCGGCTGCACCCTGTCCCTGCTGATCGCGGTCCTGCTGTTTTGCAAGTCCGAGCGCCTGCAGAAGCTCGCCCGCCTGTGCATCGCCCCCGGCATCTTCAACATCAACGAGCCGGTCATCTTCGGTCTGCCCGTGGTGCTGAACCCCGTCCTGTTCATCCCCTTCATCTTGACCCCGTTCGTCTACATCGTGCTGACCTACGGCGTGATGGCCGCCGGGCTCGTGCCCGTCTGCAACGGCGTCCTCGTACCCTGGAGCACGCCGGCCATCATCTCGGGCTTCCTGGTGAGCGGCTGGCAGGGCGCCGTGTGGCAGGCGATCCTGATCGTCCTCGGCGTGATCATCTACCTGCCGTTCATCAAGGCGCTGGACAACCAGTACCTGGCCGAGCAGGACAAGGAGCCCGTCGTCGCGGCCTCCAGTGAGCTCGACGACATCGAACTGGACGCGATCGACTTCGATTCGCTCTAACGGCTCGTCCGCACGTTCCCGTCGGCGGCGGTCCCATCGCGGGCCCGCCGCCTGCTTTGAAAGGAGATGCATCGTCTATGCATCGTCTGGGCATCTCGCTGTATCCGGAGCATTCCACTCCCGAGCGCGACGCGGCTTACATGGAGCTCGCCGCGAGGTACGGCTTCAGCCGCATCTTCACCTGCCTGCTCTCCGTCGAGAAGGACGCCGAGGTCACCAAGGCCGAGTTCGGGGCCTTCGTCTCCCGCGCCCACGAGCTCGGCTTCGAGGTCGCGGTCGACACCAACGAGGAGGTCTTCGCGCGCCTCGGCGCGACCCCCTTCGACCTGGCCCCGTTCGCGGAGATGGGCGTCGACATCATCCGGCTGGACGGCCACTTCGGCGACCATGGCGACATCATGATCACGCGCAACCGCGAGGGGATAGCCGTCGAGTTCAACGCCTCGTCCAACCTCGCCCTCGACCTGCTGATCGAGCGCGGCGCCGACGCGCGCAACATGGTGACCTGCCATAACTTCTATCCCGAGCCCTATAGCGGGCTGTCCGAGGAGATCTTCACCGAGCGCTCGCGCAAGTACAAGGGCATGGGCCTGCAGACCGCGGCGTTCGTGTCGAGCCAGCAGCCCGGAACGTTCGGTCCCTGGCCCGTCTTCGCCGGCCTTCCCACCTGCGAGGACGACCGCCGCCGCCCCATCGACCTGCAGATGCGCCATCTTATCGCGACCGGCCTGGTCGACGATATCCTGATCGGCAACTGCTTCGCCTCCGAGAGCGAGCTGGCCGTCCTGGCGTCGGTCGACACCTCCCGCACCACCATGCGCATCGAGCTCGAGCCCGATGCGACCGATATCGAGCGCGAGCTGGTCTTCGATCGCGACCACGCCAACCGCGGCGACGCCTCGGCCTACATGCTGCGCTCCTCCTGGGCGCGCTCCGAGTTCCGCGACCGCTCGGTGGCCCCTCGCGCGTGCGCCAAGCCCGTGTTCACCCGCGGCGACGTCCTCGCGGTGAACGACAATATGGCGCACTACCGCGGCGAGCTCGAGGTGGTGCTTCAGGATATGGAGAACGACGGCACGCGCAACCTCGTGGGCCGCGTGCCCTCCGAGGAGCTGTTCCTGCTCGATTACGTCAAGGCGGAGTTCCCGTTCGGATTCGTCCGTCCCTGATCGGGCGGCGGTCCGGAAGGGCGAGGGGCGCGGGCGCGCCCCTTTCGAGTGAGAGGGAGGATGCCGATGGGCAAGAAGAAGCGGACCGCTCTGGCGCCCGAGACGGCTTCGCTGTTGAGGCGAGCCGGCGCGTTTCTGATCGATTGGTACGTCGGCGCGCTCGCGACGGCGCTGCCGATCGCCGCGATCGCGATGCAGCTCGGCCGCGATATGACCGATCAGAACATCGTCGCCTACGAGGGGAGCTGGGGATTGATCGCCGGCCTGCTCGGCATCCTCTTCGGTATCGCCTACTACGCGGGCGCGCCCCTGCTCATGCGCGGGCAGACGCTCGGCAAGCGCGTCTGCGGCGTGCGCATCGTTGCCAAAGACGGCTCGGAGGCCTCGCCGCTTGCCCTGCTCGGCCGGCAGGTCCTGGGCCTGATGCTCATCGAGGGCGCGTCGGTGGGCACCTCCACCGTCGTGTGGCAGGTGTTCCATATCGTGACGGGCGTCGACGTGCTGGTGAACGCGATGGCGGTCGGTACGGTCGTGACGCTTGCGAGCATCGCGGTCGCGGGCCTGGGCACCGGACATCGGGCGATACACGACATGGTCTTCGGGACCATGGTGACGGCGGCGTAGCCGGCACCTGAATCCAGTGCATAGAGAAAGGCGAGGCCGCATGCAGCTGCGCATGGGGCCTCGCCTTCATCATGTATGGGATGGAGGGGCTAGATGATCCCGAGCGCTCGCTCGATGCCCACCGCGAGCTTGTAGGGCGCCACGCGCGAGATCGCGTAGAGCGCCTTCATGTCCAGCGAGGGGATGCACAGGCTGCGGCCGGCGCGCGCCGCCGCGAGCGCGGCGCGCGCGACGT
>USLT01000025.1 GCA_900555585.1 uncultured Collinsella sp. | reverse complement strand
CCCTCCATGCAGGCGATAACCATGTCGGCGATCTGGCGCATGCCGAGGGCCGACGGATGGCAGGCGTCGACCGCGTCGTAGCGCGCCCCGAAGGCCGCGACGTCGGCGACGCGCGCCCCGCTCGCGGCGGCGGCGCGCACGATGGCCTCGTTATAGCGCTCGAGCTCGACTCCCCTGATGGCGTACTTGAAGCACGACAGAGAGGGGGCGTCGTCCGCGCACAGGGTGAGGCACCACACCTCGGACTCGGGCGCGAGGTCGCGCACGCGCCGAAGCATCCGGGCGTAGGCCGACTCGAATCGCTCGAGGGCGCCCTCGTCCGCCACGAGCCCCACCTCGTAGGGCGCCCCCAGGTCCTCGGGGCGCGCGGACGCCGACAAGCTGCCGCCCATCACCTGGTTGCGTCCCCCCGCCCATCCGTAATCGTTGATGCCCATGTAGACGAGGACCATGTCGGGCAGCTCGCCACCAGGGCCGACGAGGGCGCGGACGCGGCGGTCGCTGTCCCCCGCCGGGAACCCGAACCCCTCGACCACGGACCCCGAGTACGCCGCGTTGGAGACCAGGTGGCCTCCGAGGCGCCCGATCCCCCTGCCCCACCAGGTGTCCTCGACCCGCTCGACGCCCGGAACGTGGACCTCCCCCTCGTAATGCACGCGCCAGCCCGGCTGCGCCACCGATCGCAGGGTGCTGATGGAATCCCCCAGCACGGATACTCCCGGACCGCCGTTCTCGACCATGGGCACACGCTCCTCGCTCGCATCTCGTCCGCCCGCCCCGTCGCTCTCGGACGGGACATCTGCATTCCCCGTCCATTGTCTCGCATCCCAAGCGATGGAATCGTGCGAATCCGCCAGGTCGGCCCGCAACCATCTTCTGCACGAAACAGCAGCTAAATCGAGCCGTCCAGGGTTAGAATAGTGCCATTCGTCGATTAGGAGGGCACTCGCAGCCCGAAGGACAAGACAGGAGTGGCGCATGTCGATCACGCCCGCAGAAATCGCCGAGACCCGTGGCATGGTCTCCGAGCACAACCTCGATATCCGCACCATCACCATGGGCATCTCGCTCATGGGCTGCGCCGACGAGAACCTCGAGCGCATGTGCACCAAGGTCTACGACCATATCACCGCCACCGCGGAGCACCTCGTCGAGACCGCGGAGGGACTCGAGCGCGAGTACGGCATCCCCATCGTCAACAAGCGCGTCTCCGTCACGCCCATCGCCCAGATCGCCGCCGCCTGCAAGGACGAGGACCTCGTCCCGCTCGCCCACGCGCTCGACCGCGCCGCCGAGACCCTCGGTATCGACTACCTCGGCGGATACTCCGCCCTCGTCCACAAGGGCATCGGAGATGCCGACCGCAGGCTCATCAACTGCATCCCCCGAGCCCTGAACGAGACCAGCCGCGTCTGCTCCTCCGTCAACGTCGCGAGCCTGCGCGCCGGCATCAACATGGACGCCGTGCTCATGTGCGCCCAGACCATCCAGGAGGCCGCGCGCATCACCCAGGACCGCGAGTGCGTGGGCGCCTCCAAGTTCGTCTGCTTCGCCAACATGGTCGAGGACTCGCCGTTCATGGCAGGCGCCGTCCACGGCTCCGGCGAGGCCGACGCCGTCATCAACGTCGGCGTCTCCGGCCCCGGCGTCATGGCGGCCGCGCTCGAGGAGCTGCCCGAGACCGCGAGCATGATGGAGGTCGCCGAGAAGATCAAGCAGACCGCCTTCAAGATCACGCGCGCCGGCGAGCTCATGAGCCGCCAGGCCGCCGCCCGCCTCGGCGTCGAGAAGGGCATCGTCGACCTCAGCCTCGCCCCCACCCCCGCCGTCGGCGACTCCGTCGCGCGCATCCTCGAGATCATCGGCGTCGGCCAGTGCGGCGGCCCCGGCACCACCGCCGCCCTCGCGCTGCTCAACGACTGCGTCAAGAAGGGCGGCGTCATGGCGAGCTCTTCCGTCGGCGGCCTCTCCGGCGCGTTCATCCCGGTCTCCGAGGACGCCGGCATGATCGCGGCTGCCGAGTCCGGCGCGCTGTCCCTCGAGAAGCTCGAGGCCATGACCTGCGTCTGCTCCGTCGGCCTCGATATGATCGCCATCCCCGGCGACACCCCCGTCGAGGCGATCGCCGGCATCATCGCCGACGAGATGGCCATCGGCGTCATCAACAACAAGACCACCGCGGTGCGCATCATCCCCGCCTTCGGCAAGAAGGAGGGCGAGTGCGTGGACTACGGCGGACTCTTCGGGCGCGCGCCCATCATGAAGGTCAACCCGCACGCGGGCACGGTCCTCGCCCATCGCGGCGGCCGCTTCCCCGCACCGCTGAACTCGCTCAAGAACTAACGTCGCATCGCGATCGAGCCCCGGCTGCACCGGGGCTCTTTCACATCGACGCAGCCGGCGCGACCGAAGCCGGCCGCACCCTTCGAGGAGGAAGACATGCACTCCGCCCTGCTTGAGACGGACTGGAACGAGGAATGGAAATCGCTGCAGGCATCGCGGCGGTCCGCCGACGACCCCGCTTTCTGGGACGGGCGCGCCCGCCACTTCAAACCTCGCGAGACCCATCCCTACGCCCGCGACTTCCTCGCGCTCGCCGACATCGCCGACGGCGAGCGCGTGCTCGACATGGGCTGCGGCGGCGGATCGCTCGCCATACCCCTCGCGAGCCGCGGCTGCCCCGTGCTCGCCTGCGACTTCTCGCGGCAGATGCTCGAGGTCGCGCGCGAGGGCGCACGGGAGGCCGGCGCGGGCGATCTCGTGCGTACCAAGCTCCTCGCATGGGATGACGATTGGGCGGCGGCGGGCATGACGGCAAAATCGGTAGACGTCGCCATCGCCAGCCGCTCCATCGCGACCCGCGACCTGCATGGCGCGCTCTCGAAGCTCGACTCGGTCGCCCGCAGGCGATGCTGCATAACGCTCGTCGCCACCGCGAGCCCCCGATACGATGCACACATCATGGATGCCATCGGCGCCAGCGTCACGCAGAGCAGGGACTACGTCTACGCGTTCAACATCCTCGTCGGCATGGGCCGCCTCCCCGAGGTCGCCTACATCCGCTCCCCGCGACGCGATACCTTCGATTCCCTCGAAGCGGGCATGGCCGACTTCTCGCGCATGCTCGAGGGCGGAAACGAGGACAAGACGGAGGCCCTTCGCGACTATCTCGCCGCACATATGGTAGAGAACCCCCATACGGGGGAGCCGGGCAGCAAGGGGGAGCCGCAGGGCCGCTACATGCTCGACCATGTCCGGATCGTGAACTGGGCGTTCATCTCATGGTCCCCGGCAGCCCGCTCCCGACCGGCATGATCGCCGGGCCGCAGGCATCGCAGCGCGCCCGGCTGATCCGGGGCATGCGCATTCTTTGCGAACTGCCCAACGGCCAGCGGCGATGATATGTACCTGCGATAATCTAGTTGATTCAGCATCCACGCACCAGGAAAGCGAGTCGTCTCATGGCACTCTCCGGCAAGCAGGTTCGCCAACTCCGCAGCCTCGCCCACCATCTCAACCCCATCATCCATATCGGCAAGGCCGACATCACCGACGCGCTCGTCAAGGAGACCGAGGCGGCCCTCGAGGCCCGCGAGCTCATCAAGTGCGCCGTCCAGGACGGCAGCGGCCTCGAGGCCCGCGAGGCCGCCGAGCTGCTCGCCGAGCGCACCGGCGCCGACGTCGTCCAGGTCATCGGGCACCGCTTCGCCATCTACCGTGAGAGCAGCCGAGACGACATCGAGAAGATCCAGCTGGTGTAACCCTATATCAACACTCTTCCGCGGGCCCCTTCCACGATCTTCTCGTACAGGGCCCGCGTCTCCGCTTCGGGCTCCGCGTTGAGCTCATGCTGCAGGTAGTACATATGGCTCGAGTACAGCTCGACCACCTCGCGGCGACGGCCCTCCAGAGCCATCACCTTCATCACGTGGCGCACCACGTCCTCGCGCGTGGGCGCCTGCTTCACCGCTGCCTCCGCCAGCCAAGATGCCGAGGGCAGGTCCTCTTCCTCAAGCGCCGCGTCGACGCCGCGCATCATGCAGTCTATGAACCTCGACTCGTAGAAACGTCGCATGCGCACGAACTGCGAGACGTCGCCGAACTCCGGCACGAACAAGGGCCCCTTATAGAGCTCCTCGATCCTCAGGCAGCTCTCCACGATCTGTCGCGACGACACCGCGGTGCGCTTGAGTAGGACGTCGCGTGCCAGCGCATCGAATCGCGCCAGGTCGCTCGACACGTATTCCTCGTTGAACGCCAGCGACCCCGCCTGAGCCACCACGTATTGCGGGCCGTCCTCCTGCTGGCACAGGGCCTGGCGCAGCGCCGTCACGGTCACATACAGGTTCTGGCGCGCCCGGCGGTACTCGATATCCGGCCACAACTCGTCCATCAACGTCTTGCGGCCCACGAACGCGCCCCTGGCCAGCGCCAGGCGCGCCGCGAGGAACGTCGCCTTCCTGCGGCGCCATACCTCCTCGGTCAGGATATGGCCGTTGCGCATAGCGTGGAACCCTCCGAACAGGTTGATCGTGACCTGCCCGACCTCACGGACGAGATCGCCGTACTCATGGTCGTATGCCGTCTCGGCCGCCTCGTCCGGCGCCTCGCCCAGCGCATAGGCGGCCTCGAGGCGGCGCGGAAGCAGTCTGCGCATCGATCCGGCGCGCTCCCCCATCAGATGCATCGCCAGACGCGCGCGCCCTCGAACCTCCTCGCCGAGCATGAGCTGCCGATGCATCGAAAACCATGCCGCGAGATCGGCGTCGCGCTGCGCGGCCGACAGCTGCAAGGCCGTGGCCCACGCGTCCTCCGCGATTCGCGCGCCGCACGACAGATCGATGAGCTCCGCCTCCTGTCGAATCGCCATGCGCGAGCAATTCGAGGCCGAAGCCACGCGCTCCAGCAGCAGCGCCCAGGCCGATAGCGAGCGATGATCGTCCCCGGCGAGCTTCCTGACCTGCTGTGCGCGGAACTCCGCGTTCACGGCCTGCCCCGATGCCATGTACTGCCAACCTTCGAAGACCATGCACAGCAGCTGGCAGTCCGTGTTCGACTCGCGGACCGCGATGCGCGACGCATCCGTGAAGGCGTTCTCGTCAACGACCGGCCTTCCACTCATCAGCCTGCATGCCGACGCCACCGCGCGGGCCGTAGCCGCCACGCGGACGAGCTTGCGCTGCATCAACTCTCGCGACACCCGATCGATCCAGGCGTCTGCCGCGGCCATGCGCTCCGATCCACCCCGCAGCGCCGCTATCAAGCACGCATCCAGGCACTCGTAGACGCGAGACAGATCGATTCCCCGGCCCCTTGGGGGAGACTCGGGGGACAACGGCTCCACATCCCCCATATCCGATGCCAGGCGCGCCATCCGGTCCACATGCGCGCGCAGCCGCTCCGCCGCGACGGGCATCCTGCACTTCAGACGCATGCCGGAGACGTCGGGTAGTCCGATCGACTTGCAATCCCTCCACAAAAGGGCAAAGGCCAGCGCCGTCTCCCACTCCGAGGGCGCCACCTCGCCCGCTATCGCGTCCGCGCGTCTGCAGAGGTCCGCGCTCGCCGCTCGCGCTGCGCGGTAATCGCCCATACATAGCGCCGATGCCCATGCCGCGAGCTTCAACGCGGGCCCCATCTCCACGTCCGCGTCGAGCTCGACGCGCTCGAGCAGCTCGCGGACGGCCGCCGCGTGGCCGCGCAGGACGAACGTCATCGGGTGGTCGGCGACGATCGGCGCGCAGTCGCGCGGATCGAGGTAGCGCCGCATGCGATCGACCGCCTCGTCGAGCCTCCCCTCGCGCACGAGGGCCTGAACCGTGCGGACCATCAGCGCCCGCTCGGTGCGGGCGAGCGACCCCCTGACGACGCCGAGCGCCCCCTCATCGCTTCCCAGGCAGCTGAACGCCCTCGTCTCGACATCATATGAGAGCACGGGGTAATCGCGGGTCATACGGGACAGCGCCTCGACCTCGAATCGGACCCCGCTCCGCTCAAGCTCGGTGAGCGTGCCGCTGCCCATGACGGTCATGATCGTCGCCACTCGGAACAACGGGTCTCCGACCGCCTTCAATCCCTCGATAATCGATAGATACAGCTCCTGGATGGCCCGCTCCAGCCCCTCGGCCTGACGGCCGCCGTCGCTGACCGTGCGCAGCGCCGCCACGAGCGAAGGGACGCCCTGCGTCAATCCGTAGACGTCCAACGTGCTCGAGATCCCCAGCGCCGACACCCATTGCGCGTACTCGTCCGGACGGACCAACAGGGCCGTCGCGTTGAACTTCTCCGAGTCCCCAAACGCCCGCACAAGCTCCCGGGCCGTCGGCTCGCAAGAAACGAGCAGCGTAGCACCCGCATCGCGCAGGGCGCGCATGCGCTGCACGACCGGCTCGACCATATCGGACGCCACCGTTGGAAAGTTATCCAGAGCGATAAGCGGTCGGGATTCGGAGCCCACCTCGCCAGATAGATCGTCGAGCATCTCGAGCAGGGACTCACCGTCCATGTCGCGGACGTCCACGAGGCGCGCGCCCTCCCCTTCTCGTGCGGCCGAGGCCGCGGAGGTGCATTGCATCAGCAGGGCCGTTTTTCCAAAACCCGCAGGAGCGCACACGAACACGGTCCTCGAGCGCGCCGCCGCGTCGAGAATCCGCGACACCAGGCGCTTCCGCTCGACCATCAAGCTCGACGGCGTCTCGGATCGTGCCCCGCGCAGTGATTCGCCATTAGCATCCATCGCACATACCTCCTGACGCAAAACGATGTGGCCTCCACGGTACACGTCGCCGGCGCCAGGGGCCCACATCATTTTTTGACCCGCAACAGCTTTGTTTGTTTCTGGTTAGACATGATTCATAGCGCTGGTACAGTTGCTAACAGCGTAGCTACGTGCGACGTTACCATGCCTTACCCCCCTATCATTCTACTAATGTTCTCGTTCTTGTAGTAGTTAATACGTATACATAATACGTATCGACGTTCTCCGAAATTCCCTAGAGTATTTAGGGTTGGTATGATAGGCGCTTTGCTCGACGCGCCCGCCGTAGCTTGTTAGATGAACGTTCACATACATAGAACCAGCTAGCAGACGTGGCGGAACTGCTAACAGCCCGTGATTAAAAAAGACCCCTGGAACTTCTTCCAAGGGTCTGATCGGTGCAGGCTATGTCGAATCGACGGCTACTTGCAGAGGGCAAGGGCCTCCTCGTCGGCAACGAGGGTGACGTTGGCGTGCAGCTGCAGGATGGAGGCGGGGCACTCCGGGGAGATGGGGCCGAAGCACATGTCGTAGACGGCCTGCGCCTTAGCGGGACCGTTGGCGACGACGAGGATGCTGCGAGCGCTCATGATGGTGTGGGTGCCCATGGTGTAGGCCTGACGGGGCACGTCCTCGATCTTGTCGAACAGGCGGCTGTTGGCCTGGATGGTGCTCTCCGTAAGATCGACGCAATGCGTGCCCTTGGAGAACGCCGCTGCGGGCTCGTTGAAGCCGATGTGGCCGTTGTTGCCGATACCGAGAAGCTGGAGATCGGGGTAGCCGGCGGCAGCGACCATCTCGTCGTACTCGGCGCAAGCCGCGTCCGCATCAGGGTTGGAGCCGTCCGGAACATGGGTGTTGGCGATATCGATGTTGACGTGGTTGAACAGGTTCTCGTTCATGAAGTAGTGATAGCTCTGGGGATCATCGTGGGTGAGGCCACGGTACTCGTCCAAGTTATACGTCGAGACCTGGGAGAAATCGAGGTCGCCGTTCTCGTAGCCCTTGACGAGCTCCTGATAGGCACCGATCGGCGTGGAGCCGGTGGCGAGACCGAGGACGCACTGGGGGTTGAGAACCACCTGGGCGGCGATGATGTTAGCAGCCTTGCGGCTCATGTCCTCGTAATCACGAGCACGAACGATCCTGATCATGTAGACCCCTTTCGCTGGATCGACGATTACCGCCTCTTGACGGCAATCAACTGTTCAAGCTCGGCAACGTGCTGACC